>NZ_JAJOHP010000008.1:0-96737 GCF_021109375.1 Arthrobacter sp. AK01 | reverse complement strand
GTCCCGCTGTGCATGGATGCACTGCGGGACGGCTGCCGTGGTTCAGGGCAATGTCGAGGGGAAGATACCCGGACTAGTTCCAGAGGGTGGCGATTGCGATGTTCACCAACGCCAGGCCGCCGACACCGTGGGCCAAACCAGTCGAAACTGGTTCGCCGTTCTTTACCTTGCGTGAGCCGATGACGGCAAGGACTGCAACGGCCACGCCGATGGCGAACTTAACGCCAAGCTTGAAGTAGTTGGGGTCGGCGTCCGGCAACAACGGGAACAGCCCCATCATTGCGATGCCCGTCAGGAGCTGAAGGAAAGCGCCGTCGCGCTGACGCGGGTGGACGGTTGGCTCCCTGAGGGTGGCGATCCAGTAGCCCACAATCATGGCTGCGCCGACGATGTGCAAGAACACCAGAATGTTGAAGAGAATACTCATGCCCCCAGCTTATCCAGTTGGTTCTACGTCACGTAGCAAAGCCACGCGCGAGTGGGTACAGCAAAGGGGCAGGCCACCGGTTTTCCCGGTAGCCTGCCCCTTTTGTCCTGTAGGCGCCGCCTACTGAAGCCGAGTCCTAGAGACCAAGGTCAGCTTCGAAAGCACCTTCCTCAAGGCGGGCCTTGAGGGTCTGCAGGAACCGGCCGGCGTCCGCGCCGTCCACCAGGCGGTGGTCATACGTCAGGGACAGGTACATCATGGAGCGGATGGCGATCGAGTCATCGCCATTTTCGTCGGCAACTACGACAGCGCGCTTGACGATCGCGCCGGTCCCGAGGATACCCACCTGCGGCTGGTTGATGATCGGGGTGTCGAACAGTGCGCCAACAGAACCGATGTTGGTGATGCTGAACGTACCGCCGGACAGCTCGTCCGGACCGATCTTGCCGTCGCGGGTACGGCCTGCGACGTCGGCGATCTTGCCGGCGAGGCCCGCAAGGTTCAGGTTACCGGCGTCGGAGATGACGGGAACCAGGAGGCCCTTGTCGGTGTCGACGGCGATCGCCAGGTGTTCGGCGTTGTGGTAGGTGATTTCCTGCTTGGACTCGTCGTAAGCAGCGTTCAGCTTGGGGTGCTGCTTCAGGGCCTCGGCCACAGCCTTGGCGATGAACGGCAGGAAGGTCAGCTTGACACCGTTCTGGGCCTGGAACGAGTTCTTGGCCTTGAGGCGCAGCTTGGCGATCTTGGTCATGTCGACCTCGTGCACCTGCGTCAGCTGGGTGGAGACCTCAAGGGACTCGCGCATGCGGCGGGCGATGACCTGGCGGATACGCGGGGCCTTCTCCGTGGTCCCGCGCAGCGACGATGCGACGACCGGGGCAGCAGCCTTGGCAGCGGGAGCTGCCGCAGGAGCCGATGCAGCGGGGGCTGCGGCGGCCTGCTTGGCTTCGGCAGCGGCCAGGACATCCTGCTTGCGGATGCGGCCACCGACACCGGTGCCGGAGACTGACGCGATGTCCACGCCATGCTGGTTGGCAAGCTTGCGGACCAGGGGAGTGACGTAACCGGATTCCGAAGAACCTTCAGTCGCGGGAGCAGCCGGAGCAGCGGCAGGGGCCGGAGTGGCTGCCGGTGCGGGTGCAGCAGCGGGTGCGGCCGCGGGAGCCGGAGTGGCCGCCGGAGCGGGTGCTGCTGCCGGTGCGGGTGCTGCTGCCGGTGCGGCCGGAGCCTGGGCAGGAGCCGCGGCGGCCTGGGCGGGAGCCGGAGCAGCTGCGCCGGATCCGATCACGGCCAGGACGGAACCAACCTCGGCAGTCTCGTCCTCGTTGACGCGGATTTCCTGCAGGGTCCCGGCAACGGGCGAGGGAATCTCGGTGTCGACTTTGTCCGTGGAGACCTCGAGGAGCGGTTCGTCGACCTCTACGGTGTCGCCAACGGCCTTGAGCCATCGGGTGACGGTTCCTTCGGTAACGCTCTCGCCCAGCGCGGGGAGGGTTACTTCGTGGCCTTCGCCGCCCGAAGCTGCGGGAGCTTCGGGTGCCTGGTTCTCTTCAGCGGCAGGAGCCTCTTCCGCCGGTGCAGCCTGCTCGGCCGGAGCAGCGGGTGCTTCCTCAGCCGGCGCAGCTTCTGCAGCAGGAGCGCCAGAGCCGGAGCCGTCGCCAATGCGGACCAAGGGGGCGCCAACTTCAGCCGTCTCGTCTTCAGCGACGAGGATTTCTTCGATGACGCCTGAGATCGGAGAAGGGATTTCGGTGTCTACTTTGTCGGTTGAAACCTCGAGCAGCGGCTCGTCGATCTCTACCCGGTCACCAACCTGCTTGAGCCAGCGGGTGACGGTTCCTTCGGTGACACTCTCACCGAGGGCGGGCAAGTTAACGGATTCAGACATGTCGTCCCCGTTCTCCTTATTGATCTTTGTGCGGATGAATTCTGCTGGTCCGGGCCGGGTGCATCCGGCAGATTCCGCTGCATGCACCCGACCCGTTTGTCTTGGGTAAAGACTTAGCCGTGGAGCGGCTTGCCCGCGAGGGCGAGGTGGGCTTCGCCCAAAGCTTCGTTGTGGGGGGGGGGGGCGGGGACCAGCTGGGCCACGTCCTCCGGGTATGCTTCCCAGTTCACGATCAGCTGGGCTTCGCCGATCTGCTCGCCGATGCGGGAGCCAATCATGTGGATGCCAACTACGGGGCCATCCTTCTGGCGAACGAGCTTGACGATGCCACCGGTGCCGAGAATGGAGCTCTTGCCGTTACCGGCAAGGTTGTATTCCTGGGTCTGTACCTGGTCGTCGCCAAACTTTTCCTTGGCGGCCTTTTCGGTATAGCCGACCGTGGCGATTTCGGGCTCGCAGTACGTGACCTTGGGGATGTTGATGTCTTCGACGATGGCCGGGTTGAGGCCGGCGATTTCCTCGGCGACGAAGATACCCTGCTGGTAGCCGCGGTGCGCGAGCTGGACGCCCGGGACGATGTCGCCCACTGCGTAGATGTTGCCTACGCCGGTGTGGAGACGCTCGTTGGTGATGACGAAGCCACGGTCGATGGTGATGCCGGCTTCTTCGTAGCCCAGGTTGGCAGTCACGGGGCCGCGGCCAACTGCGACGAGGAGGAGGTCGGCTTCGAACGTCTGGCCGTCAACCAAGGTGACCTTGACGCCGTCGTCGTTCTGCTCGACACCCTGGAAGAAGATGCCGGTGGTGAACTTGATGCCGCGCTTCTTGAACGCACGCTCAAGGTTCTTGACGATCGATGCGTCCTCGTTGGGAACCAAGGAGGGGAGGCCTTCGATGATGGTGACGTCCACGCCGAACGACTTCCAGACGGAAGCAAATTCGACGCCGATGACGCCGCCGCCAAGGACGATCGCGCTCTTGGGGATGTAGTCCATGGTCAGGGCCTGGTCAGAGGTGATGACCTTGCCGCCGATTTCCAGGCCGGGCAGGGAGCGCGAGTAGGAACCCGTAGCAAGGACAATGTTCTTGCCCGTGTAGGGGGTGCCGTTGACGACTACCGTGTTGTTGCCCTGAAGCTTGCCTTCACCCTCGATGACGGTGATGCCCTTGGACTTGATAAGTCCCTGAAGGCCCTTGAACTTACCGGCAATGATGCCGTCCTTGTAAGCGTTCACTGCCGGCATGTCGATGCTGTCGAGCGTGACGTTGACGCCGTACTTGGCGGAATCGCGTGCGTGGTCGGCCAGTTCGGCCGAGTGCAGGAGTGCCTTGGTGGGGATACAACCGTTGTGCAGGCAGGTTCCGCCGAGCTTTGCCTTTTCCACAAGGCCAACGGTGAACCCAAGCTGTACGGCCCGCAGGGCGGTGGCGTAGCCGCCGCTGCCGCCACCGAGTACCAGGATGTCGAATTCTTGCGCAGTTGCCTGATCGGCCACTAAAACGCTCCCTCGCGTGAATGATGACACGGGACTGGTGTCATCTGGTCTTTGGAACTTGTTCTGCCGTGATTATGCCAGCACCTAAGTTCTCTTGCATTTGTGACTATCGAGTTCACCTTAGCGAACCACCTACCCATGCTCCACCCTCTGCGGGCGTTTGTGGAGCGCTTGTGTCGAGACTCACGTTCACTTGTGACATAGCGCTACACGCCGCATAATTCCGGGGTTGTGCGGGCTCCTGCAGGGGTGTCCCGCGGGTGTCCGCACTACCCCGGAAGGGCGTGGGAGTGCCGCTTAGGCAGAAACTGCCAGGAGATCCTCGGCGTAGGCAACCAAGGTACGGACGGTGCATCCGGTTCCCTGCTTGGGGGTGTAGCCGTAGGGGCTCCCGTTGTTGAAGGACGGACCCGCAATATCGACATGGGCCCAAGGGATCTGCTGGCCGTCGCCGTTCTTGCCGACGAATTCGCGCAGGAAAACGGCGGCGGTCATCATGCCGCCGTTGCGCTCACCGATGTTGGCGAGATCGGCCACCTGGGAGTCCAGGCTTGGGCGCAGTTCCTCTGGCAGCGGCATCGGCCAGACCAGCTCGCCGGCCCTGTCTGCCGCGGATTTCAGGGCTGATGTGACTGAGTCGGAACCCATGACGCCAGCCGTGCGCAGTCCCAGCGCAATCAACTGCGCGCCGGTCAGCGTGGCGACGTCAATGATCACATCGGGCTTCTCGAGGCCTGCAGCGACAATACCGTCAGCCATCACCAGGCGGCCTTCGGCGTCCGTGTTCAGGACCTCCACTGTCTTGCCCCCGTAGACGGTCAGGACGTCAGCGGGCCGCTGCGCGGCACCTGATGGCATGTTCTCCGCGATGCAGAGCCATGCGGTTGCCTTGACGGGCAAACCCAGCGAAGCGATGGCCAGGACAGCGTTAAGTACGACGGCGGCACCGGCCATGTCGCTCTTCATGTCACCCATGCCGAGGGCCGGCTTGATGGAAATACCGCCGGTGTCGAACGTGATGCCTTTGCCCACGAGTGCGATCTTCTTCGTGGCCTTTACCGGGGTGTATTCGACCTTGACCAAGCGGGGCTGGCGGGTGGAACCCTTGCCTACGCCGAGGATTCCGCCAAAGCCTTCCTTTTCCAGCCGTTTCTCATCCCATACGGTCACTTTGACCGGCAGGCCCTTGGCGAGTTCCTTGGCGGACTCGGCGAAGGACTCCGGGTAGAGGTGGCTTGGCGGCTGGTTGACCAGGGTACGGGTGGAGTTCACGGCACGGGCCAAGACTGTTGCCCGGTCAAGCGCGGGTTGGGCTGCTTTGGGGTCGACATCCGAGAAAATCAGGGCTTTGGCCACAGGGGCCTTCAGCCCATCCTTGCTGGAACGGTGCTCCGTGTAGGAGTAGGCGCCCATGGCGGCACCTTCAGCAACGGCCGCGACGTCGGCGACTGTCGTCGTCGGGAACGCAAGAGTCACTGAGGAGACGCCGGCCAGTTGCCGGACCGCTGATCCAGCGGCGCGGCGCAGGGCCTCTTCGGTGAGGCTTCCGGCGTCGGACAATTTACCCACGCCCGCCAGGACCAGAATGCCCGAGCCCGTCTCGGGCAGGCCTGGAAGCCGGTGTGCCTGATCTGGGGCGCCGGTGATCCCCAAAAGCTTCAGGGAGCCAGCGACTGACTCGGCCGCTTTAGCGCTCAAGGGGTTCGTGAGCAGCACAGGCCCATCCGCGCCTTGCGCAACTCCAATCACAAGTGCGTCGCTGGGGGACTTTTTCAGGTCCTTGGCGATAATGCCCAGGATGATGTCAGTAGTCTTGACCACGAGGATGTTTCCTCACTTCTCTCTGCTTTTGCATGGCGGGGCCGCATGTTCGGCGGCCAGCCCCGGTACGTGCCCGACGTCCTCTTGCGACGGCGGCCTTGGTCTTCTGGGCCAGCTTCGCACGAGGATGCCGGCCCGTTTCGATCGTAGTCTCTCGAGCGCCGCGGACAGCAATTAAATGAGAGCTGCGGCACATCCGGGGCAGGAATGCCCGTTGGAGGTGCAGCGTTGTACGAATTAGTAGAATCCCGCAGCCAGGACTTTGTGCCCTCATGGTGCTCTTTGCCCGGCTGCCCGGGATCTTCCCTTACTTTGTCATTGCGAAAGGAACACGCCGTGTTTGAACGGATATCCGGCTCCCTCCTGGACCCCGAATCGCTATACGCGCGTAATATCGAGACCTTCCACAGCCCGGAGTTGCGCGGGCTGGACATGGTGATGGGCTTCACGGGCTTTGCCGATGCGGGCCATGTTGTCCGGCAGATCAACGCGGAACTGTTGGAAGAACTTGATGCCGAGGTGGTGGCCATGTTCGATGCCGACCAACTCATTGACTACCGTTCTCGCAGGCCCCACATCAGCTTTGTCGAAGACCATCTGCAGGACTACCAGGCTCCCAAGCTCGGCCTGTACAAGTTGAACGATGGGCTGGGCCAACCGTTTCTGCTGTTGGCCGGGTTCGAACCGGACCTTCAGTGGGAACGTTTCTCGCGTGCCGTCGTCGGAATCGTGGAACATCTCGACGTGAACCTGGTGACGTGGATCCATTCCATCCCGATGCCCGTGCCGCACACGCGGCCCGTCGGAGTCACGGTGCATGGCAACCGGCCCGATCTCATCGAGGGCATTTCCAGCTGGAAGCCCACGGTGGATGTTCCCGCGGCTATTGGCCACATCCTCGAACTCCGGCTCACGGAAGCCGAACGGAATGTTGCTGGCTACGTCATCCACGTGCCCCACTACCTGTCAGAAGCTGAGTACCCTCCGGCAGCCGTAGCCGGCCTGGAGTACCTGGGGGCCGCCACATCGCTGATGCTGCCCACGGACCGACTCCGCGAAGCGGGTAGGGAAGTGGGCCGCCAGATAGCCGAGCAAATCGAGGCGTCGGAAGAAGTGCAGGCGGTGGTCACCAATCTGGAGACGCGCTACGACGAGAAATCCGAAGGCGTTGTCCGCCGCTCCCTGCTGGCAGATGAGAACGATGAACTGCCCAATGCAGAAGACCTTGGCGCCGCCGTTGAGGCCTATCTGGCGCGTAAAGACTCGCCTCAATAAATCATCTTTGATCCGGCGCGGGGCATAATTGGGGGGTGAATGCTCCCCGCGCCTGGCTGATCTGGACGATCGGCGTGCTCGCATACCTGGTGGCCGTGGCGCAACGGACTTCATTTGGCGTGGCCGGATTGGAAGCCACTGAACGCTTCCATGCGAGTGCGGCCGCCATCTCCTTTTTCACGGTGTTGCAGCTCTTGGTTTACGCGGGCCTGCAAATTCCGGTGGGCGTTTTGGTGGACAGGTTCGGCTCCCGCGCGATGATAGCCGGGGGCGCCGTGTTGATGGGGCTTGGCCAGCTACAGCTTGCTTTCGCGGACAGTGTTCCCGGGGGCGTGTTGGGCCGTGTGCTTGTTGGGGCCGGGGACGCGATGACCTTCATCTCTGTGATCCGGCTGGTTCCTTTATGGTTCGCCCCGGCCAAAGTGCCCTTGGTGACGCAGCTCACCGGAATGTGCGGCCAACTGGGACAACTCTTCAGCGTGGTTCCGTTTGCCCTGCTTCTCCACACCGCCGGCTGGACTCCGGCATTCCTGACGCTGGCGTCCATGTCCGTGGTGGCCGTGGTGTTGGTCCTGGCACTGCTGCGGGATGCGCCTCCAGGGCACCCGCCAAAGGAAGCCGGCCAGGGCCTGAGGGCTACGGGTGTCTCGCTGTCACGTGCTTGGAAACAACCGGGAACCCGGCTGGGCTTATGGAGCCATTTCACAGTGCAGTTCAGCGGGAACCTCTTCGCGATGACCTGGGGCTACCCGTTCCTCCTGTCAGCGCAGGGCCTGGATGCCGGGACAGTTTCAGCCCTGATGGCACTGTTCGTGGCCACCGCCATCATTGCCGGTCCTGGCTTTGGCCGCTTTGTATCAAAGCATCCGATGCGACGGTCTGCGATGGTCCTCCTCATCACTTTGGCCACGGCATTGGCGTGGGCGGCTGTGCTCCTCCTCCCGGACCGCGCCCCGCTGTGGATGCTGGTGATCCTGGTGGTGGTGCTGGCTGTAGGCGGGCCCGGGTCCATGATCGGTTTCGATTTCGCCCGGACGTTCAATCCGTCGCACAGAATCGGGACAGCAACCGGCATCGTCAACGTGGGTGGCTTCATTGCGGCCCTTGTTGCGATCTATCTCATCGGCTTGGTTCTGGATCTCTTGAACGCCAGCGGTTTCTCCGGTGGCGATTTGTATGGACTTGCGCCTTTCCGCATAGCCCTCAGCGTGCAGTTCATCCTCCTCGGCCTCGGTACCGTCCTTATCCTCGTGACACGGCGCCAGGTCCGGCGGCAGATGGCTGCGCAGGGAATCCATGTTCCTCCCTTGGCGGCGACCCTCGCCAAGCAACGCCGCGAGCGGATAGAGCGGCGCCGCTCTGCGCGTGCAGATGCCATCGAGGACCGGCGCGGCGGCCGTTAGCCTGCACGACACCACGTCCAGGGACTTTCTCCCGGTGCTTTTTCCACATAGGCAGGATGGTCCCTGTTTGGCCCGGCCGCACCTAAGCAGGCTGGAAGCATGACCACCAACGAAACACTCAGCATCCACCAACCCGAAGACATCCTTGGCTACATCCCGCACACGCTGGGCTATTGGCCGGAAGACAGCTTGGTCGCCATCACCATGCAGGGAAATGTTCTGGGCGCGACGCTTCGCGTTGATCTCCCGTTCCGAACAACGGCTCAGGCCCTGGCCTGCTTTGCCGTACAGATCCGCAGGTACCTGGAGGCGGATGAGGAGGCCGACGGCGTAGTGCTTGCGGTCTACACCGATGCCGGCTGGGAGGACGGCGATGTGGTCCACCGCATGATGCCCATGCTCAAAGCATTGCAGGAGGACTTGGAGCGGGTTGGCATGCCCATGCGGGATGCGTGGCTTGTCGGGTCCGAGTACTGGCGCAGCGCTTACTGTTCGGATGAAGGGTGCTGTCCGCTGCCAGGACTTCCGGTGGCCCGCATTAAGGACAGCCGGTTGAGTGCTGAGTTGGTGTACCGGGGAAGCGCTCTTGGGCCGTCGCCAAAGGGCAAGCCCGGAATACCCAAGCTCACCAGGACCGGAGCGCTTGATCCCCTGGTGCTTGAGGCGGAGTCCCGATACGGAGAGCGAATTCTCGGCATGTGGCGCAGTGAAGGCTGCCTAGAGGCCGTCCTTACCGTGTGGAAGCATGTTCTGGACGTGGCCGGCCCAAACGGGCCGTTGCATCCTGGACCGGATGCTGAGCTCATGGGGTTCCTCAGGACAACCCTGAAGGTCCCTGCCTGGCGGGACGCAGTGGTGGTCATGGCGGCCGCCGGTATTGAATCGGCAAGATCCGGTGCGCATGCCTTCGGACTGTTCACTGCTGATGACACTGATGCGACGGTGTTCGATCCCCGCGAACTGGGCGTGGCGACCCATGGAGTCGCCCCTCCAGTTCCAGGGCCTGAGGATTCCAACGCGCCGGGAAATGTGTTCACCTATGGAGACATCTTATTGGGGATGCAGCCGGACAAGCCGTCCTGGAACCATCTTGATCAACTGCAGCAGGTCCTCGCCGGGCTGTGCGTGGAAGGGGAATCAGGGGAGGTGGCGGCAGCGGCCTTCACCCTTCAGGGCTGGATTTCCTGGTGTAAGGGAAGCGGTTCCATGGCCCATGCCTCCCTTATCCAGGCGGAGGCTGCCCAACCGGGCTACCGCCTGGCCGGACTCCTCATGGAAGTCCTGGGCCGGGGCGCGGTCTGTCCCTGGGCCCGACAGCCCGGCTCTGCATGGCGGGGCTACAAGGACGCCAACGCATAGCCGTTCCGCAGTAATCAGGCGTGGGTTTCGCAAAACCGTGAGACAATGGATGCCGAGACCCGGTTGGGTCCGCGTTCGAATGCCTGCATTGGCCCGGAAACGGGAACAATACAGTGTCGTCGGGAGTTCTACATAGTGGCTCTGCAGACGGCGATCGCATTTGAAATTGATCGCGGACTTGACAGGGTCATAGTGGTGTTGCCCGTATGGTGATTCCACAGACCGCCGCTAGAAAGGTTTTCTGTGACCCCGTCTTCCGTCGAGAAGGAACCCGCCGCCCAGGCCGAATTGTCCGCTGAGGAAAAGAAGGCGGCCACAACGGCAAAGCGCGCAGCGACACGTGCTGCCAACAAGGCCTCAGAGGGCGACTCTGACAAGCCGGCACCCAAGAAGCGTGGACCCAAGCCCGGCGCGAAGGCCGCTGCTGAAGCCGCGAACACTTCCTCTGGCTCCGACGCCGAGGATGCCAATGCCGAGGACGAAGACTTTGATCCCGCAGCAGCGGAGGAAGTCGAAGTCGGTGAAGACGACGCCGAGGAAGGTGCCGCTGCCGCAAAGGACAAGCCGGCTCCTTCCGGATCGGGATTCGTCTACTCCGATGCCGACGACGACGACGCCCCGGTCCAGCAGGTCATGTCTGCGGGCGCCACGGCCGATCCCGTCAAGGACTACTTGAAGCAGATCGGTAAGGTTGCCCTGCTGAATGCCGAGCAGGAAGTCGACCTCGCGCTCCGTATTGAAGCCGGCCTCTTTGCAGAGGAAAAGATCAACGCTGATGACGGATCCATGGATCCCAAGCTCAAGCGTGAACTTGAATTCGTCATCCACGACGGTAAGCGTGCCAAGAACCACCTGCTCGAAGCCAACCTTCGCCTTGTGGTATCTCTGGCCAAGCGCTACACGGGCCGTGGCATGCTCTTCCTGGACCTGATCCAGGAAGGCAATCTGGGCCTTATCCGTGCGGTGGAGAAATTCGACTACACCAAGGGATTCAAGTTCTCCACGTATGCAACGTGGTGGATCCGCCAGGCCATTACCCGTGCCATGGCTGACCAGGCCCGTACCATCCGTATTCCGGTCCACATGGTGGAAGTCATCAACAAGCTGGCGCGTGTCCAGCGGCAGATGCTTCAGGACCTCGGCCGCGAACCAACGCCGGAAGAGCTGGCGTTGGAGCTGGACATGACGCCTGAGAAGGTTGTTGAGGTCCAGAAGTACGGCCGTGAGCCGATTTCCCTCCACACCCCGCTTGGCGAGGATGGTGACTCGGAGTTCGGCGATCTTATCGAGGACTCGGAAGCTGTTGTTCCCGCTGACGCAGTCAGCTTCACGCTGCTCCAGGAGCAGCTGCACTCCGTTCTGGACACGCTGTCCGAGCGCGAAGCTGGAGTTGTTGCGATGCGCTTCGGCCTGACCGATGGACAGCCGAAGACTTTAGACGAAATCGGCAAGGTCTACGGAGTGACGCGTGAGCGCATCCGCCAGATCGAATCCAAGACCATGTCCAAGCTGCGGCACCCGTCCCGCTCGCAGGTCCTCAGGGACTACCTGGACTAGAATTCCAGCACGTACATGCGGCCCAGTCGGACTTCCGGCTGGGCCGTTTTGTTGTGCCAGGTTCGCGCGCCGGGTAGGCCTGTTCAATGCAATGAGGCTCCTCCCGGTTGGGAGGAGCCTCATCACCTGCTCAAAGTGGTTTTCCGGACAGTGCCCGGATTGCCCTGCCTAGTCGGCGGGGACGGTAGCCTTCTCGTTGAGGCGCTCGGTCTCATCGTGCCAGTCGGAAGTCATGGGCCGAAGCGTGGCTTCAACTGCACGTGCGTGGTGGCCGCAGAAGAGCAGCTCACCGCCGGAGGACTCGAGTACAACGCGGACGTACGCTTGGGCTCCGCAACGATCACAGCGGTCAGCTGCGTTCAGCGTGCGGTCTGCAACTGCTGTTGTCATGTCGGCCTCCTTAGTAGTTCTGTACATCCATATAACCAGCATTCGATGCAGATCCATGGCAAGGATGGGTCACTTTCGCTGTCCGCGTATCACATGTGCGTAACGTAACCATGCAGGTTGCGCTCCTGCGGGAGTGGCAACCAGTGCCGGGCGGCCTTCGCGGCTAGCCTAGTATGGGCAGTGTTTGCCTTGAATTACCAGCAAGATCACGGCTGGGAAACACCCCTGAGATATACCCCGAAGGAGCACACCGCGAGTGGCACCGAGTTCTGAATACAACGCCCGGCACCTGTCTGTCCTTGAAGGCCTGGAAGCCGTCCGCAAGCGCCCGGGCATGTACATCGGCTCCACCGACTCCCGCGGCCTCATGCACTGCCTATGGGAAATTATCGATAATGCCGTTGATGAAGCCTTGGCGGGCTTCGGTCACGACATCAAGGTGATCCTGCATGCAGACAATTCCGTGGAAATCCATGACGACGGCCGTGGCATTCCCGTGGACGTTGAACCCAAAACGGGCCTCTCCGGCGTCGAAGTTGTCTTCACCAAGCTTCACGCCGGCGGCAAGTTCGGCGGCGGCTCCTATACGGCGTCGGGCGGCCTGCACGGCGTCGGCGCCTCAGTGGTGAACGCGCTCTCGAGCCGTCTGGATGTCCAGGTGGATCGCGGAAGCAAGACCTACCAAATGTCATTCCGCCGGGGTGAGCCCGGCCGGTTCGTGGATTCAGGGTCCAAACCGGGACCTGAGGCAAAGTTTGAGCCGTTCGTTGAAAACTCGGTGCTTGACGTTGTGGGCAAGGCCAAGCGTGGTGTGACGGGAACCCGCGTTCGCTATTGGGCTGACCGGCAAATCTTCACGCCTGACGCGAAATTCTCGTACGACGACCTGGCGGCACGTGCCCGCCAGACCTCCTTCCTGGTGCCCGGACTGAAAATCACGGTCCGTGACGAACGCAAGCTTGCTGGAACTCCGGGGGAGCACGGCGCGCATGAAGAAGTGTTCCACCACGACGGCGGCATCAGCGAGTTCGTAGAATTCCTGGCCGCCGACGCGGGAGTGACGGACGTTTGGCGTCTTCACGGTTCTGGAAAGTTCAAGGAAACCGTTCCGGTCCTGGACGAAAACGGGCACAGCAAGATCGCCGAAGTCGAACGCGACTGCGAGGTGGACATCGCCCTGCGTTGGGGTATTGGCTACGAAACCACCATGCGAAGCTTCGTCAACATCATCGCCACACCCAAGGGCGGCACCCACCAGTCCGGCTTTGAGGCCGCCCTGCTCAAGACGTTCCGTAAGGCCGTGGAGACGAATGCCCGCAAGCTGAAGGCCGGCAACGACAAAATCGAGAAGGACGACATCCTTGCAGGTCTGACGACCGTTCTGACAGTCCGTCTTGCGGAACCCCAGTTCGAGGGGCAGACCAAGGAGATCCTGGGCACGTCGGCGGTTCGTGCCATTGTGGCCAAGGTGGTTGAAAAGGAGATCACTGCACGCCTGAATTCGGCCAACCGCAACGACAAAGCCCAGTCCGCGCTCCTTCTGGAGAAGATGGTCAGCGAGATGAAATCGCGCATCTCGGCCCGTGTGCACAAGGAAACCCAGCGACGCAAAAACGCGTTGGAAACCTCCTCGATGCCCACTAAGCTAGCCGACTGCCGAACCGACGATGTTGCCCGCTCCGAGCTGTTCATCGTTGAGGGTGACTCCGCGCTGGGTACCGCCAAGCTTGCGCGCTCCTCCGACTTCCAGGCGCTGCTTCCCATCCGTGGCAAGATCCTCAACGTCCAGAAGGCCTCCGTGGGAGACATGCTCTCCAACGCAGAGTGTGCCGCGCTCATTCAGGTGGTTGGTGCCGGTTCGGGACGCAGCTTCGATATTGACGCGGCAAGGTATGGCAAGGTCATCCTCATGACAGACGCCGACGTCGACGGCGCGCACATCCGTACTTTGCTGCTGACCCTGTTCTTCCGCTACATGCGGCCGATGGTTGAGGCCGGCCGCGTCTTTGCAGCTGTGCCGCCCCTGCATCGGGTGGAAGTGATCAACCCGGGCCAGAAGGCCAACGAGATGATTTACACCTACTCCGAGGCCGAGCTCCACGTCCTTCTTGCCAACCTCGCCAAGGAAGGCAAGCGTTACAAGGAGCCCATCCAGCGCTATAAGGGCCTGGGCGAAATGGATGCCCAGCAATTGGCTGAGACAACCATGGATCCGCGGCATCGGACCCTGCGGAAGGTGGGGATTGAAAGCGCGCAGCGGGCGGAGGAAGTCTTCGACCTTCTGATGGGTTCGGACGTGGCGCCCCGCAAGGAGTTCATCATCGCCGGTGCTGCCACCTTGGACCGGGAGCGTATCGACGCCTAATGCCGGGGCGGCGCGGGAACAGCCTGACGGGTTGGGGCGGTCCGGGAGGAAGGGGCGGCAGACGCCGCCGCTCCGACCACCAACGCCAAAGCGCCGGGTCCCCAGGGCAGTCCCGCGGCAACGGCAACTCCCCCAGAAGCGGGCCGCCGGCGTCGCCGAGTTCACGTCCCAGTTCGGCGGAGCCCATGGTCCTCCCAAGCCGTTCCGGAGGTGTTGAACCCGCCAGGCGGGCAAACGCAAGGGGTGTTGCCACGCCGATGCCCAAACCGATGAGGACGGCGGCACAGTAGATCCACCCGGCTCCCGGCAGGATGCCGGCCGTCGGTGTTCCGACTGCAATGGCAAGCAGGCCGGGGAAGCAGCTTCCCGTGTGGCTCGCTGCGCGGTCACTTAGCTAGCCCAACAATCCCGGCACGATCAACAATGCCGTTGGTACTGCGAGCAGGAGCGCCGAAGCCGCCAGGACCAGCACGCGGAGGCCCTTGGTGAGTGGAGGCTGCGGCGAGAGTAGTCGGCTGACGCGTGACGCCGTCGTTCGTGGCGAGTCGGCACCGCCGGTGGCGCTGACTGTATTGCCTTCGACGACGGCACCCCCGGCGTTGAGCGCCGGGGCTCCGATGGCCGGCTGCGAGTTTCCGCTGGCGACGATCGCGATGGCCTTGATCAGTGTGCCCTTGCTTTCGGTGCGGAGCGCGACGTCATCGGCCAGCATCTCGATCAGCGAGTTCACGGCCGTCTGGGCCAGCCTCGTGGTGGGGAACCAGGGCAGGGCCTGCCGCCATGCGGCGAAAGCCCAGAGCAGGAGGTCATGGCGCTGGGAAAGATGGGCGTTCTCATGAATGAGCACAGCCCTGAGTTCTGCGGGTTCGAGGGCGGCCATGAGGCCGTCGGACAATACCGTTACGGATCGGGCGCCTCCGGGCAGGCAGTAGGCCACGGGGGAGTCGTGGTTGATCACCACAGTCCCTGGGCCGTCGTCGGAGGGTGAGGCAAGCAGGGCAAGAAGCTCACGGTGCCGCCGCCGTTGGCGCTCGATTTTGTAGTAGGTCAGCAGCAGGGTGAAGACCAGATGCGCGGTGAGCAGGGCCGCCGCGGACAATGCGAACAGGTGCCAGAATCCCAGCGCCGTAGTGGGTTCGTTGTTGAAAACCATCCCGGCCAGGCTCTTGAGTCCTGCAATGAGGTTCTCGCCGATGGGTTCGAGGCCATAGACGAGCATGGCGCCAATCATGGACAAGCCACCGGCAAGGGCTATCGCCTGCCACAGGACCATGGCCGTGAAGGGGGATCGTGCCGGCCACTGCGCGCGCGAAAGCAAAACAGGTACCGGCCACGCCAGAATCAATGCCAGGACCGCAAGCAGGTATGAGGTCCAGAACATAGTGGCTAATTGTAGCCGAGCAGTTTGCGCAGGGTAGCGGCTTCACTTTCGGTGACGGAACCAATGAAACGGGCCAGTACGGCCTCGCGGTCCGGGGCGGAGCCCAGGACTTCGTGCATCAGCTCGGCGGTGTGGTCTGCGCGGCTGGAAACTGCCTGGTAGCGGTGCGGACGCGTTCCACGTTCGCGCTCCACCAGGCCCTTCTTCTCCAGGCGTGAAAGTACAGTCAGGACCGTGGTCACGGCCAGATCCTTGCCTTGATGACCCGCGGTGCCGTCGCCGGCTTCGGAATCCTGCGCCAGAAGATCACGCAGTGTATTGGCGGTTGCAGCCTCCTGGCCTGCCCAGAGCAGATCCATCACTGCCCGTTCCAGTTCCCCAAGACTTGCCATTTATACGTCCCTACCTTCCGCTTCCCGGTGCAGGGTGGCTGCTGCCGGGAGCGATGATCCAACATTCCACAATAAATCTACCGCTTTTCAGACCTTCATTCTACGTGAGGTAGAACTATCGGCGCGCCGCGCCCGGATGTGAACCCTTGCGCGTGGGTGACGCCACTTGAAGAATGGGATTCGTCGCCCGCCATTTGTTCTACACTGTGTAGAAGAGAAGTTTTCTACGTGACGTAGAAGTAAGTCATCGTACTTCGGTCCACCGCACAAAGGACAGCCATGGACGCCTTGGAAATCGCACGCTGGCAATTCGGTATCACTACCGTCTACCACTTCATGATGGTTCCCCTCACCATCGGCCTCGGTCTGGTGGTGGCCATCATGCAAACCATCTGGTACCGCACGGGCAAGCCCGAATATCTGCGGATGACCAAGTTCTGGGGAAAGTTGTTCCTCATCAACTTCATCATGGGTGTGGCTACGGGCATCGTGCAGGAGTTCCAGTTCGGTATGGCCTGGAGTGAGTACAGCCGGTTCGTCGGCGACGTGTTCGGCGCGCCACTGGCCCTCGAAGCACTGCTCGCATTCTTCGTTGAATCGACATTCCTTGGACTGTGGATCTTCGGCTGGAAGCAACTCAAACGCGGTGTTCACCTGGCCTGCCTGTGGATCGCCGTCATCGGCTCGGTCTTCTCCGCCTACTTCATCATCGTGGCCAACTCATGGATGCAGCACCCCGTTGGCGTGGAGATGGTGGACGGCCGGCCCGTGATGACCGACGCATGGGCGGTGTTCACCAACAACACAGCCCTGGTAGCCGTACCTCACACGCTCTTTGGCGCACTCGCCGTTGCCGGTGCGTTCCTCCTGGGCATCGCCTGGTACCACCTGTGGCGCCGCCGGCACGACGGCATCGACGTCGTGGGCAAGGACGGCAGGCTGGTTCCCGGCGAAGCCGCGATCCCCGGTCGGGACAAGTCCGATTACACGGTGTGGATGAAGAGCCTCAGGATCGGTGCAGTCGTTGCCATGATCTCCTTCGCAGGCACCGCCATCACCGGTGACCTGCAGGGCAAGCTGATGTTCGAACAGCAGCCCATGAAGATGGCCGCAGCCGAAGCTGCCTGCCACGACGGCACCGGATTCTCGGTCCTGAGCGTCGGCAACCTTGGCGCCACCAACTGCGATGACATTGTGGCCGTCATCGAAGTACCCGGCATCCTTTCCTTCCTCGCCAAGGGCGACTTCACGACCGAAGTAAAGGGCGTCAACAGCCTGCTGGGAGAGTACAAGGAAAAGTACGGAACCCACCTCCCGGACAACCCGCTGTACGGCGACCGCGCCGGACAGGAAATCCAGTATGTGCCAGTCATGGAAGTTACCTATTGGGGTTTCCGCATGATGATCGGTTTCGGCGGAATCGCTGCCTTTGCGGCCCTCCTGGCACTGTGGGTGACCCGCAAAGGCGTGGTACCCCGGTCGAAATGGCTCATGCGACTCGCTGTGTTCGGCATCCTTGCACCGTTCGGAGCCAACGCAGCGGGCTGGATCTTCACCGAAATGGGCCGGCAGCCATTCGTCGTGGCCCCCAATCCGGACATGAACGGCATCGACCAGGTGTTCATGTTCACTGCGGCCGCCGTTTCCCCGGGAGTCAGTGCCGGTGAAATCATGACGTCGCTGGTGGTCCTCACCGCCATCTACGCCGTGCTGCTGGTGGTCGAGGTGAAGCTGCTGGTCAAATACATCCGTGGTGGCGTGGCATCGGCCATGCCGGAGTTGGCTCACGCCGACGAAGGCAAGGACACCGACCACAGTGACAAGAACGATGCGGGGCCGGATAAGACCGGCGACGACGTCCTGGCATTCGCCTACTAGAAGCAGAGGAAACTGACAATGGAACTGTTGCCAACCATCTGGTTCGTGGCCATCGTGGTGCTGTGGACGGGGTATCTCTTCCTGGAGGGCTTTGACCTCGGCGTCGGCATGCTGATGAAACTGTTCGCCCGTAACAACACCGACCGCCGGGTATTGCTGAACACCATCGGTCCTGTGTGGGACGGCAACGAGGTGTGGCTGCTCACCGCAGCAGGAGCCACCTTCGCGGCCTTCCCCCTCTGGTACGCCTCACTGTTCTCGGCGCTGTACCTGCCGCTCCTCTGCGTCCTGGCAGCACTGATCTTCCGCGCTGTCGCGTTTGAATACCGCGGCAAGGTGGACTCGGAACGGTGGCGTAACCGCTGGGACTGGGCCATCGCCGTCGGGTCCTTCGGTGCAGCCTTCGGCATCGGCGCCGCCCTGGCCCTGACCACCACGGGCCTTCCCCTGAATGCCAACGGTGACCGCATCGGCGGCCCGATGGCCTGGTTCAGCGGTTACGCGCTCCTGGGCGGCTTCGGTGTGGTGGCGTTCGCGCTGGTTCACGCCTTGGCCTTCCTTGCCCTCAAGACCGACGGCGAGGTGCGGCACCGTGCCCGCCGATGGTTCGTGCGACTGGCGCCCGTTGCCGTCCTGCCCATGTTCGGATGGATGGTTTCAGTACAGTTCCTCAGTGGCAAGCCGTGGACCTGGGCCCTGGTGGCGGCCGCAGCAGGGGCCGTCGTCCTGGCATGGACGTTGGCCCGGGCCGGGTCCGAAGGGCGGGCGTTCGGTGCGTTCGGTGCCTTCATTGTCTGCGCTACGGCGTCGATCTTCGGGGCAGCGTTCCCGGTCGTCATTCCTTCCACCCTTGATCCAGCCTTCAACCTGACCATCTCCAACGCCTCGTCGTCGGATTACACACTGGGCCTTATGAGCATCGTTGCAGCCATTGGCCTGCCCTTGGTGATTGCGTACCAGTCATGGACGTACTGGGTGTTCCGCCGACGTGTCAGCGCGGCCCATATTCCAGAGGCCCACGGGTTCCTTCCCGCGATTGCTGCCAAGGTCCTGATCGCCAAGGACAGCCCGTCCGCCAGCAACACAACGGGAGACTAGCCGCCCCATGAAGCCCGTGTTCCCCTCCGGCCCCGCCACGCGATCAGCGCTCTACGCCCTAGGCCTGCTCTCTGCCCTCAAGGCCTTGTCCCTGGTCCTTATGGCCCAAGCCGTGGCGGGGATGCTGGCAGGATTCGCTGCCGGAACCGGAGACTGGGACAGCGGACTCATCTGGGGGGCTGTGGGAGCTGTCCTGAGGTCACTCACGGTGTGGGGCCAGGGCATCGCCTCCCGGCATGCAGCCCTGGGCGTCAAGGAGGAGCTGCGGGCGCAGCTGTTGAGGCGCTCGCTGGCCGACGGAGGCCCGTCGCCGGTAGCGGGAATGAACGACGGCGGCCTGGCAATCCTCGCGACGCGGGGCCTGGACGCACTGGACGACTACTACACCCAATACCTTCCCGCCCTGGTGAACTGCGCCACGGTGCCGCTGCTGATCGGGGCCAGGATCCTGTTTGCCGACTGGGTCAGCGCCGTGGTGATCGTCCTGACCGTTCCTTTGGTGCCACTGTTCATGGTCCTGATCGGCCGGCACACCGAGGACAGCGTCCGCGACGCCCAGACCACCCTCCGCAGGCTCTCCGGCCACATCCTTGAGCTGGCCAAGGGCCTGCCGGTGCTGGTGGGCCTGGGGCGCGCCAGTGAACAGCGCGCAGCATTGGAAGATATCTCGGAGCAGTACCGAAGCAAGACCATGGGCACCCTCCGGACTGCCTTCCTCTCCGCGCTTGCCCTCGAACTTATTGCGACGATTTCCGTAGCCGTGGTTGCCGTGTTCATCGGTGTCAGGCTGGTGGCAGGCGACATGGCCCTCGAAGCCGGCCTGCTGGCACTCATCCTCGCCCCCGACTGCTACCTGCCACTGCGGGAGCTGGGCACAGCCCACCACGCCAGCGACGACGGCCGGGCAGCCTTGGAAACCACCAACGCCGTGTTGGAGGTACCGGCCCACCAGCCACTGCAGGCAGGTGGCCCCTCGAGCACAGCCTCGACCGACGTAGTGGTGAGCGGACTGTCGGTGACCTACCGAGGAAGGTCCGGGGCCGCCGTCGGGCCCCTCAGCTTTACTGCCCCACGGGGCAGCATTACAGCCCTCGACGGCGACAGCGGCACCGGGAAGAGCACCGTCTTGGGCGTCCTCGCCGGACTCATCGGACCAGGGCCCGACGCTGCCGTCACGGGAACCGTGACAGGATCCGGGGCTGTGGCATGGGTGCCGCAACACCCCGTCATCGCAGCAGAAACGGTCCAGGAAGAGATGGAGCTGTACCTCGACGGGTACCAAGGCGACGTCACCGAGGCAGTCACACGTGTCCTTCAGAAGGCAAAAGCTGAACACCTGGCAGCCAGGAATCCCGCCGAATTGAGTCCCGGCGAACTGCGCCGGGTTGCCCTTGCCCGGGGCCTGGCAAGGGTGGAAGCCGGGGCCACGGTCCTGCTGCTGGACGAACCCACGGCACACCTGGACCACTACTCAGCGGGGGCGGTCCGCAACGCCATCGAAACGCTGCGGGGCACCGTCACCGTGATCCTTGTGGCCCATGATGCCGACACCCGTGCGCTCGCCGAGCACCTGGTGCCCATTGGAAGCAAGCGCCATGAGGCCGGGCCTGAGGTTCCACTGGTGCGCGCCAGGAACACCACGGACTCAGCCGCAGCCCGTGATGCAGCTGCTGTGGTCCACCCCGTCATGAACCCCGCCGCAAAGACCAGCAGCCTGAAGGGCCTGCTGGTGATACTGAAGCCCGTGCAGTGGAAGTTCGCAGCAGCTGGCACAGTTGCAGTCCTGGCCGCCCTGTTCGCCGTGGCGTTGTCCGGTTTGTCCGGCTGGCTGATCATCAGGGCAAGCGAACAACCTCCCATCCTTTACCTGCTCGGCGCAATCGTGGGCGTCAGGTTCTTTGGCATCGGCAGGGCCGTGCTGCGCTATTGCGAGCGGCTCCTCACCCATGACGCCGTGTTCGCCGCCATGACCCATCTCCGCGGAGCACTGTGGGCAACGCTGAGCCGCAGGGCACTGTCCCTGAGGCGCCTCCTCCACGGCGGCAACGTGCTGGGCTCGGTCGTCGATGACGTCGACACCCTCCGGGACCTCCTACCGCGGGTAGTGCTTCCCCCAGTGACCGCAGTGGGCGTCGGCGGAGCAGCGATCGCAGCCACCGCCATCATTCTGCCCGCAGCGCTTCCCGCCGTGGTGGTGGCGTCAGTGGTGGGCCTTGCCCTTGCCCCGCTCCTTGCCGTCCTGGCTGACAGGAACGCGGCCAGGGCCGAACAGCAAATGCGCTCCGCGGTACTTCGTGGCGTTGCTGCAGCATTGGATGCCCGGGCCGAACTGACGGCCAACAGTGTGGCCGGGCCGCTCCTCAAGGACCTGCGCACCAAGGATCGGGCAGCCACACTCTCCGCCCAACGCTCGGCATGGGCTGAAGGCCTCGGCCAATCGGTGATCGTCCTGGCTTGCTCATTGGGAGCCCTGTGGGCAGGTGCCCTCAGCGCTCCCTCGGTTGCCAACGGTTCGGTTGCCACCGAACTCGTGGCAGTGGTCGTCCTGATGCAGCTCGCCTTGGTGGACGCCTTCGGCGGTATTGTCTCGGCCGTACGACAAGCCCCGGCGCTCGCAGCTGTCCTCGGGAGGGTGGCAGAATCAGGTGCGCTGGATGCTCCTGCCGCAGTTGACCGTGCCGAAACGCCCGACGGCGGCCCGCAGCCGCTCCCGGATCGCGATGGCAAAGTGGGACTTGAGTTGAACGACGCGGCGGCCGCCTGGCCCGGGGGTCCGAACGCCTTCGCCGGCCTCACGGCCGAAGCCGGGCCGGGCCGCTGGCTTGCAGTGACCGGACCCTCGGGCGCGGGAAAGACCACGCTACTGTCCGTACTGCTGGGCTTCCTGCCCCTTGCGCAAGGAAGTGCCAAGTTGACAGGCGCGGCGGCATGGTGCCCCCAGGAGGCGTACCTTTTCGACTCCACTATCCGGGGAAACCTCTTGCTGAGCCGCCCGGCCGGAGCGAAACCCAGTGAGGATGACATGCGCAAGGCCCTGGCCGACGTCGGACTCGACGGGGTGGTGGCCGCATTGCCAGGTGGGCTGGACGCCCGCATCGGCCCTGGCGGCTCCTTCCTCAGCGGCGGCGAACGGCAGCGGCTGGCGATGGCCAGGACGCTCTTGACCGGAGCCTCCGTCTTGTTGCTCGATGAGCCCACCGCGCACCTGGATGCCGGTTCGGCACGGGAAATGATGGCCATCCTCCGCAAAGGGCTCAAGGACGTCACTGTAGTCCTGGTGACGCATAACCCCGAAGACATCGATCCGGCAGACGCGCGACTTGAGCTGCCTGCAGCACGGCCCGCTGCTTACCCAGCCGTGGGCGCGCCGGAGCTGGTGGGAAGGCCTACCCCTCAGTAGCCTGTTGGCATGTCTTTCGAAGCCCCAAGCCAAGCCTTGCCTGACGCCGACGCCACCGGACTGCAGTGGCGGCCAGCCACCATGGAAGACCTCGACAACTGGGCCGGACTGATTGCCCGGACTGCCGCCGTCGAACATCCTGCGTGGTACGAAAAGCGCGGCGACCTGATCCACATCCTGGAATCCAGTAAGAATCCGCCCCGGACGAGCACGCTGCTGGGCCTGGACTCCGGGGAAACTGCACGTGCTTACGGGCGGATCTCCAAAAACCCCAGGGGCGACAAAGCCACGGGCATGGCGTGTGTCGATCCCGAATGGCAACAACGCGGAATCGGCTCCGCTGTCCTGGTGTGGCAGGAAGAGCAGGTCCGCAGGCGGTTCCAGGCCGACCAGGCAGCCGGGCACACCACCGCCCCACCCCGGCTCCGCATCCAAACTGAAGAGCAGCACGATCACCAGGCCACGCTCTTGTTGGGTCACGGCTACGGTACGGTGCGCTGGTTCAATGAGATGCACCGACCCTTGTCGGCAGGTCTGCCGGAAGTCCCGCTGGGTGCAGGGCTGGAACTGAGGACCCTGGATCCCACGCTCTTCGAGCCGGTACGCCAAGCGCACAACGATGCTTTCCGGGACCACTGGGGGAGCGAGCCCAGGGACGAAGAATCGTGGCGCTTCACCATCGAGGAGCCCACAGCGCGGCACGATCTCAGCGCGGTGGTTCTCGACTCCGCTACGGGGGAGGTGGCCGGGTACCAGCTGACCAGCTTCGACCCCCATTCGGCATCCGATCGCGGATTCAAGGAGGGCTACACCGAACTCCTGGGTGTGCGGCGCGCCTTCCGCGGCCGTCGCATAGCCCAAGCACTGCTGGCCGACGCCATGCGAAGGTACATCGACGCCGGAATGGACGTAGCGTCACTGGATGTGGACTCCGCCAACCCCACCGGGGCACTGGAACTCTACCTCGGCATGGGCTATATGCCGGTGAACCGCAGCATGACGTGGGAGAAGATGCTCTAGCCGGGATTCCTAGCCATCCACGTCATGAAGATGGTGGACAACATCGTGAAGGAAGTACTGCGAGAACGTCAGCACAGTGAACGAAGACCCGTTGCTCCGCGTTCCGGAGCGCTGCCAATCATCCTCCACCACGCGGGCGAACGACTCGGCGATTTCCTGGCCCTCGGCCTCCAGCTGGTCGGCCACGGTCCGGGGATCTGCCGAACCGTATTCTCCGTCGATGGCGGCCTGGTCCTGGTCCCAATTGGCAAACCGGGCGTCGTCCTCGGTCAGCATCAGGTTCAAACGTTGGTCAAACAAGCTGAAGACATCACGGACGTGGCAGGCGTACTCCAGGTTGGACCACGTGTGGTCATTGGGCCGCACAGCTGCATCCTCGCGGCGGAGGACAGCCCTCCACCGTGGAAGCATGTTCAAGACCGTGCCCGGCACCGTGGAAGGAGTCACCGTGGCAGGGTCGAACCCGCACTCGGGGCAGGGTTCGGACAGTACCCAGGTCCAGTCTTTTTCATCAGGGATGATCGGCATGCGGCCAGTCTAAGCCGATCCGCCCCGGACCCCTTTGCAGACGATGAAATATGGTGTCGTTTTCCAATTACTTACCTGCCCGCCCAAGAGTAAAGTTCGTTCCGGGGGGAGAGCCGGAAAAGAGAAGAACATGCTCAAGGATCAGCAGGTTGGTGCCGTCCTACCGGCACAGGACATCGCCCGGGCCCGCGCGTACTACAGCGAGAAACTCGGACTCGAACCCGAAAATCCGGACGCCGACGACAACCTCCAATACAGGTGCGGCGATGGAACGGGATTCTTCGTGTACCAGACCCCCAACGCCGGGTCGGCGAAGAACACCCAGATGGGTTGGATGGTCAGCGATGTCAAGGCCGCAGTGGAGGAGCTCCGCGGCAAGGGAGTCACGTTTGAAGACTACGACTTCCCTGGATTGAAGACCGAGGACGGGGTCGCCACGATGCCTGACGGCAGCGCTGCAGCATGGTTCCTGGACAGCGAGGGAAACATTCTGAGCCTCAACCACAACGGCTAGCCCATGCGGTGGCCCGCAGGCCACGGCAACAGTAAAGGCCGGAGTGTCCAACCCCGGCCTTTGCCGTGCACTGCTGATTACCCGGCGGTCTCTGTCCACGCCATGCTCGGGCCAATCGCCTCTACCGGCTGTGACAACGGCACGCCCGAGCCATCCCGACGGCCGTGCTCGTGCGGAAGCGCCCTGGCAACCCCGGCCGCGGATGATGCTTTGGCGGGTCCGTGCCCGGCCCATGCCATCAGCAATGTGTCCTCGCCCTTCAGGAAGCGGTGCACCCTCACTCCACCGGTGGCCCGCCCCTTGGCTGGGTACTCGTCGAAGGCTGTGACCTTTGCGGTTCCTGGTGCCGTGCCGGGCAGGGCGCCATTGGTGCCGGCAATGGTCACCACGACGGCGGCAGGATCGTTGGCGCGCACGGTACCGAAGTGGATCACATCATCGCCGGCGGCCAGCTTGATGCCGGCCATGCCACCCGCCGTGCGGCCCTGCGGCCGGACGTTGGAGGCGCTGAACCGGAGCAATTGCGCCTGCCTTGTCACGAAGACGAGATCGACGTCGTCCTCTTGTGCCGGTTCAACGGCGAGGACTGAATCCTTGTCCTTCAGGGCGATGATTTCCCAGTCCTCGCGGTTCAGCGGGTAGTCCGGCTGCACACGTTTCACGACGCCCTGGACCGTGCCAATGGCCAGGATTGCATCCAGGGGAACGAACGCCACCAGGGTTTCACCCTTGACCAGCGTGATGAAGTCCTTCGCCGGCACGCCCCCGGCGAGGTTCGGCAGGCCGGAGACCGGCGGGAGGGTGGGCATGTCCATCACCTGCAGGCGCAGCATGCGGCCCTGGGAAGTGACGGCACCGATCTCGCCGCGGGCAGTGGTTTTAACGACCGACCGGAAGACATCATGCTTGGCCCGCGGCCCTGCTTCGGCCAAGGGTTCCTGGTTGGACGTCCTGGCGATCTGGCCGGAAACGCTGAGCAGTGCCCAGCAGGGGTCGTCCGGAATTTCAAGGGGCAGCGCGGCGGCCTTGCCTTTGGGACCAGGGGTGGCTGCCGCGAGGGCCGCAGCCACCGTGGGGGAGACCGCTTCGGATTCAAGGAGCACCGTGCGGCGGGGCGTGCCGTACTTCTCGGCGATAACGGCCAGCTCACCGGATACAAGATCGCGAAGCAGCTCATCCGAAGCAAGGATGGCTTCGAGCGCTTCGATTTCACGGCGAAGCTCGTCCTGCTCCTTCTCCAGTTCAAGGCGGGAGTATTTGGTCAGCTGCCGCAGCCGCAGTTCCAGGATGTAGTTGGCCTGGATCTCGGTGAGGTCGTAAATGGACATCAGCCGCTCACGCGCTGCCGAGGCTTCATCGGAGGACCGGATGATCTGGATGACCTCGTCGATGTCCACGATCGCGATCAGCAGGCCCTCCACCAGGTGGAGGCGGTCCTTTTTCTTGCCCAGGCGGAAGGAGGTACGCCGGCGCACAACGTTCAGGCGGTGTTCGACGTACACCTGCAGCAACTGCAGGAGGCCCAGCGTCTGCGGCTGGCCGTCCACCAACGTCACGTTGTTGATCCCGAAGGAGTCTTCCATGGGCGAGTACCGGTACAGCTGCTGGAGGACGGCGTTGGGGTTGAAGCCGTTCTTGAGCTCAATGACCAAGCGAAGGCCGTGGTTGCGGTCCGTCAGGTCAACCACATCGCTGATGCCGGTCAGCTTCTTGGCGTTGACGGCGTCCTTGATCTTCTCGATGACCTTTTCCGGGCCTACCATGTAGGGGAGCTCGGTGACAACCAGGCCCGTGCGTCGGGCGGAAAGCTGTTCCACCTCCACCTTGGCGCGGGTCTTGAAGGAACCGCGGCCGGTGGCATAGGCGTCGCGGATTCCGTCCAGGCCCACTATGCGGCCGCCAGTGGGGAGGTCGGGCCCCGGGACGAACCTCATGATGTCTTCAAGGGTGGCTTCAGGGTTGGCAATCAAATGGCGGGCGGCGGCGATGACCTCAACGAGGTTGTGCGGCGCCATGTTGGTGGCCATGCCCACCGCGATGCCGGTGGTGCCGTTCACCAGCAAGTTGGGGAATGCGGCCGGGAGAACGTCAGGCTGGGTCAGCTGGTTGTCGTAGTTGGGGACGAAGTCCACTACGTCTTCGTCGAGATGGTCCGTCATTGTCAGCGCAGCGGCCGCCAGGCGCGCCTCGGTATAACGCGGTGCTGCCGGGCCGTCGTCGAGCGAGCCGAAGTTGCCGTGTCCGTCGATCAGCGGCAGGCGCAGGGAGAAGTCCTGTGCCATGCGCACCATGGCGTCATAGATCGCGGCGTCTCCGTGCGGGTGGAGCTTACCCATGACCTCGCCCACGACGCGGGCACTCTTGACGTGTCCACGGTCAGGGCGCAGCCCCATGTCGGCCATCATGTACAGGATGCGCCGTTGGACAGGCTTCAGTCCGTCGCGTGCGTCCGGGAGGGCACGCGAATAGATCACTGAGTAGGCGTACTCCAGGAAGGAGCCTTCCATCTCGGAAGTGACGTCAATATCGACGATGTTCTCGGTGAAATCGCCGAGGGGCTCGGCTTTGCGTGCGGAAGATTGGCTGCGGGCCATGGGGTCGGTGAATCCTTGAAAGTCGTACTGCGGATGTTTTAGCTAGGCTAAGCCTATGGTGGATCAGCCCGGCGTCGGCATTTATCCGGAATATTGGGAGGCCGATGTCGTGCTGCGCGATGGCGGGACAGCCCACCTTCGCCCCATCCGGCCCGAGGACGGCGACGCCTTGCAGGCGTTCCACGCGGGCCAATCGCAGGCTTCGATCTACATGCGGTTCTTTTCTTTCAAACCCCGGCTCTCGGGCAAGGAAGTGCGGCGCTTCACCGAAGTTGACCACATCAACCGCGTGGCTTTCGTGATCACCATCGGCGGCGAAATCATGGGTATTGGCCGCTACGACCGGTTGGATGATCCCGACGAGGCTGAAGTCGCCTTCAACATTTCGGACGCCCACCAGGGCCGCGGGATCGGCTCCATCCTGCTTGAGCACCTTGCCGTTGCTGCCCGCGAGAACGGCATCCGGCGGTTCACCGCCGAGGTCCTTCCCGATAACCGGAAGATGCTGATGGTCTTTGCCGACGCCGGTTATGACCTCACCCGGCAATTCGACGACGGCGTGGTGAGCGTCGAGTTCAACATCGACCCCACGGAGAAATCCAGGGCCGTGATGGAGTCCCGTGAGCACCGCGCGGAGGCGCGCAGCGTGCGCGACTTGTTGTCGCCGGCGTCGGTGGCCGTTATTGGGGCCAGCCGCAAGTGGGGAACCGTCGGGTATCAATTGCTCGAGCACATCATCGAAGGTGGCTTCACGGGTCCGGTCTACGCCGTCAACCCTGAGGCGTTCGAACTTGCCGGCATGGTCTCCTTCGGAAAATTGTCGGAAATTCCAGGTCCGGTCCAGCTGGCCATCATCGCGGTGCCCTACGAGGAAGTACCCAAGGTGGTGGACGACTGCGCTGCCGCAGGCGTCAAGGGCATAGTGGTGGCCACTGCCGGTTTTGCCGACGACGGCGAGCGGGGCCTCGCGCGCCAGCACGAGTTGGTGCGCCGCGCGAGGGCGAACGGCATGAGGGTGATCGGCCCGGAGTCCCTCGGAATACTCAACACCCACCCGTCCGTATCCCTCAATGCATCCATGGCGCCCACCATGCCGCCGAGGGGGAGCCTGGGCCTGTTCAGCCAATCGGCCGCTGTGGGCATTGCCGTGTATGCGGCAGCCAGCCGCCGACGACTCGGATTGTCCTCGTTCCTCTCGGCCGGAAACCGCGCCGACGTTTCCGGCAACGACGCCATGCAGTACTGGGAGGACGACGCCGATACCTCCGCCGTGGGCCTGTACCTGGAGTCCATCGGTAACCCCCGTAAGTTTTCCCGCCTGGCGCGTCGGTTGTCCCGGAGCAAGCCGGTGATCGTTGCCAAGTCGGACGTGACGGGCCTGAGCCTGCCCCCCGGACATGAAGTGCGCACCACCCAGGCGCCTGCTGCCGCAGTGGATGCCATGATGCGCCAGGCCGGCGTCATCCGGGTTGAGACCATTGAACAGCTCATGGACATCGCCCAGATCGTTTCATCCCAGGCGCTGCCGCAGGGCCCCGGCGTCGCCGTCTATTCCAACTCGGTAGCCCTCGGAAAAGTGGTGGCAGACAGCGCAGGACCCCTTGGACTGGACGTCAGCCGCTTGGTGACGGAGGTTGACCTCGACGCCGGCATGTCGCTTGCGCTCCCGGCACTTCGGAACAGCCTCATGGAAAGCCTCGCCGACGACTCCGTCCACGCGGTGATTGCCGCCCTTCTCCCTGCCCGCGGGCTCACGGTGGAAGCGTTGGCCGGTGTCCTGGCTGAATGTGCAGCGGAGGCTGGAAAGCCGGTTGTTGCGGCCTTCACCGGAATTCTTGACCCCTCCATGCATGTGGAAGGGATGCTAGGTGCTGCGGGCAGCCCCGTGCTTCCGTGCTACTCGAACGCCGGCGCCGCAGTGGCAGCGTTGGCCGCGATTGTTGGCTATGCCCAGTGGCGTGACAGGGACCAGGGCTTGTTCGTCGAACCGGACGGCTGCGACGTGGATGGCACCCGGGAAGCGCTGACGGCAATGCTGGCCGGTGTCACCGGCGAAAAGATCAGGAAGCTCGACGCCGGTGCTGCCGCGGCACTGCTTGCGGGTTACGGAATCAAGGTGGTGCCAACGCTTGGATTCGGCACCCCGGATGAAGCGGTGCAAGCGGCGGACTCAGTGGGCTGGCCCGTGGTCCTGAAGACCACCGATCCTGCGCTCCGGCACCGACTGGACCTGGGCGGTGTGCGGCTGGACATCCAGGACGCTGAGTCGCTGCGCCAGAACGTTGCGCAGATGCGGCGCGCGCTGGAACCCTACGGATCACCGTCGCTGGAGGTTCAGGCCATGGCTCCGGTGGGACAGGCCTGCACCTTCCGCGCCATGGAGGATCCGTTGTTGGGACCTGTGCTTTCCTTTGGATTGGCAGGCGATGCAGTAAACCTGCTGGACGACTGGGCCCACCGGGTCCCGCCGCTCTCGGCTGCGGACCTGCATGACGTCATCCGTTCGCCGAGGGCCTCCCGGAAGCTGTTCGGTTACCAGGGGCTGCCTGCCGTGGATGTGGCCGCCTTGGAGGACATCGCCTCCAGGCTCGCCAAGTTGAAGGATGACCACCCGGGAATTGCACTCGTGGAATTCAATCCCGTCCTGGCCGGTCCCTCAGGCGCCACAATCCTCGGCGCCGAGGTCTGGATCGGCAATGCCGCGCAGCGTACCGACAGCGCTCGCCGTGCCATGCGAAGTTAGCCACAGGGCGGAGCAGGCGGTTAGGAAGTCATCAAGCGATCTGTGAAAATGGGGGAATGAGCACCCAGTCTCCGACGCCTCAATCACGCCCGTCCAACACCGGGCACCACCCAGCGCACAACCACAGCTCGCAGGGGCAGAGCCTGGACCAGGCGCTGCAGCAGGCAGGGTTTTACCCGCGGTTGGTGGCCGACGTCGTCGACGACGCCCTGGACGGCCGGGAGTGCCTTTCCCACCTGGTCCATCTGGAGACACACTTCGACCGCGCCGAGGTCCGCAGGCATATCACCGTGTTGGTGCTCACCGAAGACATGTTGGTGATCACCCATGTTGACGACCAGCAGCTGGATGAAGCCGGCGAGCAGATCGTCGCGCAGATTTCCACGGAGTCCGTACCGGTGGCACAGATCCGCTCGGTGGTCCTGAGCTACATGTACTCCCAACCCCAGGACTACAAGCCCTCCGATCCTGTCCGGGAGCTCACGGTCTCCATCGCGTGGTCCGGCGGGCAGCGCCTGGACATGGGGCCGGCGAGTTGCGGAGACCCCCAATGCGAGGCCGACCACGGTTACAGCGGAACCATCGCGCAGGAAGACATTGTGCTGCGCATCAGCGCTGAAGCAGATGGACTGCAGGCGGTCCAGGATGCCAAGCTCTTTGCCCGCGCCCTACGCGCCGTCAATACGGGTAATCCAACTCCTGTCCAGCACCCCAGCATCCCCGCTCCACGGCCGCGTTCGGGCGTCTTCAGCAACCGCCTGAGCCGCGGACACCAGCGTTGAGGGAAACCGCACAGGGGCACGGAGACGCCTCTTCCGGGAGTGCGTCGGCGACCGATGTTCCCTCGGCACCGCTGTTCGGGAGCAAATCCATCGCGGAAGTTTTCACAAGTTCCGCAGCAGCGCTTGGAGTGCCCGGCTTCACCAACCACCTCCAGTTGCCGTCATCGAAGCGCGTCTGTGTTGTCCTGGCCGATGGTTTGGGTCGGAACCTTCTCAAGTCGAGGGTCTCCCACACGCCATTCCTCCGCTCAGTTCTCGCCGACGGGCAACGAAACACCCCGCAGTGGATCGACTCGGCATTCCCCAGCACAACGGCCGCGTCCCTCGCGAGCCTGGGCACCGGTTTGCCGGCCGGGCAACATGGCATGGTGGGCTATGACGTCCTTGATCCGGCGCAGGACAAGGTAGTCAACCTCCTGGGAAACTGGGACTCACAGGTGGACCCGGTGAAATGGCAGCCCCATGCGACCATCTTTGAACGCCTCGCGGCAGAACTGGACGTCGTGACAGTCAGCCTGCCGCAGTTCGGCAACTCACCCATGACGCAAGCCGCGCTCCGGGGGAGCCGCTTTGTTGGCGGCACCACGCTGCATGCACGTACGGCCGCGGCCGCGGAAGCAATGTCCGGTGGCGGCCGCTCCTTGATGTATTTCTACGTCAATGAGCTGGACAAAGCCGGCCACCGCTACGGCTGCCAGTCGGATCGGTGGGAACACCAGCTCGAAGAACTCGACTCCACTGTGAAAAGGCTCTCCGCAACGCTGCCGACAGGCACCACCATCCTGCTCACCGGTGACCACGGCATGCTGGATGTTCCCGAATCCCAGCGGATCGACTACTCCGCTGACGAATCGCTGGTGGCCGGAGTCCGGCACACTGCCGGCGAGCCACGCATGGTGCATCTTTACCTTGAGCCTGACGCCACGGAGGCACACCGGGCCGCCCTCATCGCTGCCTGGCGCAGTCGTTTTGGCGAACGGATCTGGGCCTTCACCCGGGACCAGGCCGTGGACGCCGGGTTGTTCGGTGCGGTCCGCCCGGAAGTGTCACCCCGCATCGGCGACGTCATGATCGCCGCCCGCGACACCTTGGCGCTCTATGACACCCGCCGTGCCCGGCCCACATCGCTGGAGGTAGTGGGCCAACACGGCTCGTTGACCAAAGCCGAGCGCGAAGTTCCCTTGCTGTGCTTCCCCGCCGCAGGAAAGAAGGGCAAACGTGGCTGAGCTGGTTTTCTTCTCAGGCACCATGGACTGCGGTAAGTCCACCCTGGCCCTGCAGATGGACCACAACCACCGCGCAAGGGGCCGTGGAGGGGTCCGCTTCAGCTGCAACGACCGTGCCGGGGACTCTACGATCTCCAGCAGGCTTGGCCTGCAAACAGACGCCGTTGAGGTTGAGCGCTGCACTGACTTTTGGGACGAAGTGGTGGTCCGTCGCACCAGCGGACTCCGTGTGGACTACCTCATTTGCGATGAAGCGCAGTTCTATTCGCCCGCCCAAGTGGAGCAGCTGGCCCGCGTGGTGGATGAGATGGAAGTGGACGTCTTCGCATTCGGCATCACGTCCGACTTCCGCACCAGGCTGTTCCCTGGCTCGCAGCGGCTGATTGAGCTGGCCGACAAAGTCCAGGTGCTGCAGGTGGAAGCATTGTGCTGGTGTGGCCGCCGGGCAACGCAGAACGCCCGTACGTTGAACGGCATCATGGTGGTGGAAGGCGAGCAGGTAATGGTGGGCGACGTAGCTCCCACTGCCGACGACGACGAAGCCTCCGGGATCCCGGATACGGGTGCCGTGGGAGATGAAACCGTCGTGGGCTATGAGACATTGTGCCGGCGCCACTACATGCGTCGCGTCACGGCGCATGGCGCCAACCTGATGGCCGGAGCAGACCAGCCGCTGCCGTTCGACATTGATGCCTGTCTATGGCCGGGTGCGGGGGAGCTTCACCGCAGCCAAGCCTCCAGCTAGTCTCCGCGGGCTCCGAAAACGATCTCGTCCCAGCTGGGGATGCTGGACCTCTTTGGCCTTGAAGGCTGACGTTCCGCAGGTGCGTCAATGTCCTTGGAAACGTCGGAGTCCTTGGACTCATCCGCCGGTGTGCCGTCCTTGTGGTCTTCCGGCAAGGATTCCCCGCGTAGGGATTCTCCGCGCACGGGTTCACCCTCGGCGCGGGGCGCGCTGCCGCCACCCAGGAGTTCGTCAAGCCCAGCGGGCTTGCGGCCCGACAGGGACGTAACCGGACGAAGCGGGCTGGCTACTACCGTGATTTCGCGGGTCTCGGTGCTGACGCCGTCGTGGAGCTTCAGCGAATCGTCGTCGTCAGTGTCGTGTGACTCGAAGTGCCGGGGCGCCAGGCTCAGCCGGGACAACATGGACGGCCGCCCGTCCTTGCGAGGTGCTTCTTCTGCAACAGGCGTGGCTGGTTCGGGGTCTGCGGCGGCGGGTTCCTCGTGGATTTCATCCAGTTCCTCACCCGGCCGCGGGTGGGCGGCGGGAACATTGCTCAGCAGGACAGCGAGGGCGTCGTCCGCATCCTCGTCCACGCCCAGGCGCTGGCCGCGACGCGAACGGAGCATTTCCAGGAGGCTGTCCGATTCTTTCGCCGAGGCGCGGGCGGCCGTTTCGGCGTCCGATTCAAAGTCGAAAGGCCGGTCCGAGACGGCCGCAAGCCTGCGGGCTGGGACAGGTCCATCCAACGGTTCGAGTTCACTGAGCTGCTGGGCCCAGCGGTTGGCGTTCTGCAATGACTTGCGCTGCGGGCTGAAGGTCCACATGGCGGGAGGTTCCTCGCCGATGCTCCCGTGGGTGCCAGGAACGGTTTCGAAACGTGCGACGACGGTCCAGGAACCGTCTGGGCGGCGCCACGAGTCCCATTCGACCGTGGAGGAATCGATACCGTGGGCAGCGAGCCTGTGGTCCACCATTTCGCCCAGGGTGGCCGGGTTGTCGCCAAACGCCGAGCGATAGATGTCGTGGCCGGGGGCAGGGGAGGCAACCTCGATGTTCCGTGCTTGGCGGGCCACGTACTCACGCTCCGCGAGGACCGGGCCTTCGTAACGCTGGACGTTGGCAAGGGGGAGGCCTGACAGTTCCGCGACTTCCGCAGCCGTAGCTCCGCTGCGGATCCTGGACTGGATATCCCTGGGAGACATGGCGATGGGTGTGTTTGACGCACGGGCCGCCACTTGGGCAGGGGTCCGGCTCGCCGCGGCCCTCAAAGCCTCGTCGATCGGAAGCTGGAACATCGCACCGCCGGGGCCGCTCAATAGCAGATGCCCGCCGTCGTCGTGGACGCCTACCAGTCGTAGATCCTGCATAACACCCTCCACCACATGGCATAACTGACATTCGAAACTCTGCCACCCGTCGGGGTGTTTTCCTACTAGGAACGAGGGCGTGCCGTGATATTCCGGTGAAAGCGGCATGATCCGGAGTACTTTCGGGCCAAGGCAGGGACTATGGACTTTTCCAAACCGTGGGAGGACAATCTGGCCGATATCGGGCACAAATCCGGGGCGTCCGGCGTTGCACCCTTACACCGGCGGCGGACGTACCGCCGGGATCCACCCGAAAAAGGTATCCCACCCACAGCGTGTATGGAGGATGAGGAAGGACCATGGCCACCGATTACGATGCTCCGCGAAAGACCGAGGAAGACGTCAGTGAGGATTCCCTTGAGGAACTTAAGACGCGCCAGTCGGGGAAGCAATCCTCCGCGGTGGACGTCGATGAGACCGAACTGGCTGACGGCTTCGAACTGCCGGGAGCGGATCTCTCCGGAGAAGAGCTCCTTATCCAGGTCATGCCACCGCAGGCGGACGAATTCACCTGCTTCAACTGTTTCCTCGTCAAGCACAGGTCCCAGATCGCTACAGAGCGGGGCGGCCACCTGTATTGCAAGGAGTGCGAGAGCTAGGTGTACTGTCCCGGCCGGTGTTAGTCCCGCGGGGCGCTCAGGGCGGTGACAAGCTCATCGGGCCGGCGGGACGACGCGAGCCAGTACGGAGTACGGTCAGCTGGATCCGTGATTTCAATCTTGACCACAGGGTCAATCCAGCCACGGAAGCACATGTAGGCCAGTCCATTGAGGCGCGGGCCCCGCTCGGCTGTAGCTTCCGCCTTCTTGAAGGCCTGGACAGAGCCTACGAACTTGCGGTCGATGCTTGCCCTGCCAACCCGGACCGTGTCGGCAGTGACGGTGATGGTGGGCGTGGAGAGCACCAACATGATGGTCATGATGGCCAGCAGGACCAGGGCGGCAATGATGCCCGTGGCTGCGCTGATGGGGCCAAACATCAGGACGCCCGCGCCCGACAGGCCAACCACCACAACCCAGATCCACACTGACGGCCACAGCTTTTCGGTGTACAGGACCTCGGAGGCTGAGGGGGTGTTCCGGGCAGGCACAGGGGAGGACTGGTCAGGCGTAGGCATGCCTCCAGCTTATCGGGCCGTGGACTGCCGCGGCGCCCAGGGTCACGCCTGCCGCTGACATGGGCGGTCCTGCTGGTGGCCGCTCCCCGTAGAATGGACCACTGTGAGCAATGAGACCGCAGTATTCAGTTCAGACGCCGCCCCTTCAGCCGTGGAGGCAGGTGATGCCCGCGCAGCCTACGGCGCACCTACTTTGGACGTGCAGCTGAAAATGCTCGACGGCGGTTTGGAAGCCCCGTCCTACGCGCACCCAGGCGACGCAGGCGCGGACCTCCGGGCCCGTGAGGATGTGCACCTCGCCCCCGGTGAACGCAAACTCGTTCCCACCGGCGTCTCCATCGCACTGCCGGACGGATTTGTGGCGCTCATCCACCCCCGTTCAGGCCTGGCCACCAAGCATGGACTCACCGTGGTGAACGCTCCAGGCACTGTGGACGCAGGCTACCGTGGCGAAATCGCAGTCACGCTGCTGAACACCGACCAAAACCATGCCATTGACCTCAAACGCGGCGATAGAATTGCACAAATGGTGATTCAGCGCGTCGAATACGCGCGTTTCGTGACCGTTGACCAACTGTCTGAATCTGTTCGGGGATCCGGCGGCTTCGGGTCCACTGGCGGCTTTAGCGCCCCGAAAGCCTAAGCAAACTGCTGAACCCGCCGCGTGTCGCAGGCTACCGCTTGCCTCAATGGCGTGGGTTATCGCGGTTTATCGTGGTTGCGGTTTACTTGGGGATAGACCACTACTAAGGAGAAAACCCAATGCTTTTTGGGCGCGGCAAGAAGTCCAAGGACGATCGGTCGGAATCGGCCGGCACCGTCGGGGAACCGGGGGTCGAGGCACAAGGCCCGGAATCAGGCCAGGCAGGCACGCCTGGTGATTTCCGGCTCGCCAAAGGCCCCTTGGACATAGACGAGATCGAGGACCATGACGGCTACGTCGACCTCGGTGCGCTCCTGATCGCACCGGCCGAAGGTCTCCAGCTGAGGCTTGAAGTGGAAGAAGCCACCCAACGCGTGGTGGCAGTGACCATGGACCTCAACGGTTCCAGCCTGCAGCTCCAGGCGTTTGCGGCCCCCCGTTCCGAAGGCCTGTGGGACGAGATCCGGGAACAGATCACTCAGTCCGTGACGAGCCAGGGCGGGGAAACGGAAGAAATCTCCGGGACCTTCGGTACTGAGCTCGTCGCGAAGCTGCCAGCCGAAGCCGCCGATGGCAGCCGCGGCTTCCGGGCAGCCCGCTTTATGGGCGTGGACGGGCCGCGCTGGTTCCTCCGTGGTGTCCTTGGAGGACCGGCTGCCTTGGAACGTGAGGCCGCTACGGGTCTGGAAGAGCTTTTCCGCCGTGTGGTCGTTGTCCGTGGCGACAACCCGATGCCGCCCCGGGAACTTCTCCAGCTCCGCCTGCCCAAGGACGCTGCAGTGCCCGGGCAAGCCGGCGCCCCGCAAGGTGCCCCCGTGATGGAGCAGCCGGAGCGAGGGCCGGAGATCACCCAGATTGGCTGACACGCCAGGTCACAACGGGGCAGCCGACCGGTGGCCCCAAGCCGACGGAGTGCGTGATCTTCCAGCACGGGGCCGGGCGGTATGCACCGGATTCATCGAATCGGTGACGCACCAGCCGCCCAGTGAACAGCCGTTCTTCTCGGCTGTGGTTGTCGATGCCTTGCGGCCCGGAACCCAACCGCCACCCGGGGGAGCCAGGAGGCCATATGACCGCCTTCGCGTTATCTGGCTGGGCAGGTTGCGGGTTCCAGGCATCGAAGCCGGTGTGCAGCTTCGCCTGAACGGCATGGTGACACAAGTCGACGGACTGCCGGCCATGTTCAATCCACGCTACGAAATACTTTCCCGTCAGGAGCACCTATGACCGTGGCCAACGGATCAGAACCGCAGAACACCGGGGATGCTGTTCCCGAAGACCAAACAGCACCCGGGCGTGACGCCGCAAAACCCGCCGTGGAAGGTCCCAGTGTGTCCGATATCGCCGCCGGGTACGCTGAAAAGGCCGGCCTCCACAGGAACAGCGCGGGCCACGTGGACATGCTGAAGTCAGCTGGCGGATGGCAAGGCATTGCCGAGAGCATCCTTCCGGGCTTGGTTTTCCTGGTAGCTTTCACCGTCACCCGGGACCTGACCCCTGCCTTGGTTGCAGCGTTGGCTGCTGCCGCGGTCTTCACGGTGGTCCGGCTGATCCAGCGGCGCCCCCTGACCCAAGCACTTGCCGGCGTGGTGGGGGTTGGAATTTCTGCCTGGCTGGCCAACACCACGGGCAAGGCCGAAGACTTCTATGTCCTCGGATTCTTCACGAACATTGCCTACATAGCCGCCATGGTGCTGTCCATCGTGCTGAAGTGGCCCATAGCCGGTCTGCTCTTCGGCTTCGTGCGCAACGAAGGACTCGAGTGGCGCAAAGATCAGGAAAGGCTACGGGCCTACAAACTGGGCACGTGGATCGTCGTGGCGGTGCTGGCGTTGCGCCTAGTGGTGCAGGTGCCGTTGTACTTCATGGGTGAGGCTGGCCTGACAGCGTTGGCGACCACCAGGCTCCTGATGGGCGCCCCGCTGTACATCCTGGGACTATGGGTTGCCTGGCTGGTAACCAAGCCGGCACCTCAACCGTCGAAGCCGTCGTCCTCAGCGGACTGATCGGCAGCTTCGGGGGCGCCCTCACGAGGTTCCCCGCCGTCGTCGGAAGCCGGTGACAAAAGTGCCCGCAAGCCGTCCTCAGCTGCGATGGTGGTGACGAAGAAGAGCTCGTCACCACCGTCAAGCACGTCATCCCGGGTAGGCGTGATCGGCGCCTGGTCGCGCAGAATCGCAACCAACGTGGCGTCCTCGGGCCAGTCGATCCCACCCACCGTGCTGCCGATGACGTGGGAATCATGCGGAACGGTGAATTCCACGATCGATGCCACGCCTGTCTGGAGTGTCAGCAGGCGGACGATGTCGCCGATTTCAACGGCCTCTTCTACGAGCGCCGTCATGAGCTGCGGGGTGTTAACGGCCACGTCAACGCCCCAGGAATCGTTGAACATCCAGTCGTTTTTGGGGTTGTTCACGCGCCCTACAGTGCGTCCCACGCCGAATTCCGTCTTGGCAAGCAGGGAGACCACCAGATTGACTTTGTCGTCGCCAGTGGCGGAAACCACGACGTCGGCGTCCTCGAGTTTTGCGTCCTGCAGGGTGCTGAGTTCGCAAGCGTCGCCCACCAACCAGCGTGCGCCCCGCAGCCCGCTGCGGCCAATGACCTCGGGCTTCAGGTCGATGAGGAGAATCTGGTGCTTGTGGGCGAGCAGCTCACGCGCAATGGACGAGCCGACGCTTCCTGCGCCAACGATGACAACTTTCACTAAGACTCCTTGGCGGGTGCTTTGGCGAGGATCCGGCTGATCTCGGACGTTCGGTCCAGGCTCAGCATCGCGTGGACCGTGTCGCCCTCCTGGTATGCCGTCCCGGATTGGGGCAGCAGGCCTTCACCGAACCGGGTGAGGAAGGCGATGCGGATTCCGGAGGCTGCCTCGATGGAACTGAGGCTGTGCCCGATCCAGTCTTCGTGCAGGTCCACTTCGGCCAACACAAGGCGGCCTGATGGCTCGCGGTAGTCGCCGGCCAAATGCTGCTCGGGAAGTATGCGGCGGAGGACCTGGTCGGCGCTCCAACGGACGGCTGCGACTGTGGGGATACCAAGGCGCTGATAGATCTCGGCGCGTCCGGGATCGTAGATTCGTGCCACAACATGGGCAACATGAAATGTCTCGCGGGCCACGCGCGTGGCCAAAATGTTTGAGTTGTCGCCACTGGAGACGGCAGCGAAGGCGTAGGCCTCTTCCACGCCCGCCTGCTTGAGGGTGTCCCGGTCGAAGCCGACGCCGGTGACCTTGCGCCCGGTAAAGGTGTTGCGCAGCCGGCGGAAGGCCCGCTCGTCCTGGTCGATGATGGCGACCGAGTGGCCCGCATCCTCCAAGGTGTGCGCCAGGGTTGCGCCAACACGGCCGCAGCCCATGATCACGAAGTGAGCCACCATGTCTCCTTTATGTGTGTTGTCAGTCCCGCTCGGTATGACTTTACCGTTGCGGCGTGGGTTGCCTGCGACAACCGTCATGACATCGCTGGGGATTCAGAGTAGCTTTGCGGAGTGCTGACAATTCTGAATGCCGCGAAGCGGGTGTTGGTGGGCCGGCCAGTCAGGAATGACCGCCTGTCCCACACCTTGTTGCCCAAACGCATCGCATTGCCCATCTTCGCCTCGGATGCCTTGTCCTCGGTAGCTTATGCTCCTGACGAAATCCTGCTGACACTGGCCCTTGCCGGAGTCAGTGCTGTGGCATTCTCACCGCTTGTTGGCCTCGCCGTCATGGTGGTTTTGCTCACAGTGGTGGCGTCCTACCGCCAGAACGTCCACGCGTATCCGTCCGGCGGCGGCGACTACGAGATCGCCAACGTCAACCTGGGCAAGTACGCCGGGCTCACTGTGGCTTCGGCGCTGCTGGTGGACTACGTGCTGACGGTTGCCGTGTCCATGTCCTCAGCCGCCACGTACCTCACCACTGCCATCCCGGCTCTGCATGGCCAGCAGGCACTGATCGCCACGGTCGGCGTCATCATCCTGGCGCTGGTCAATCTGCGTGGCGTCAAGGAAGCCGGGACAGTCTTCGCCATTCCCACGTATATCTTCATGGCCTCGATCCTCGGCATGACCGGCGTCGGCATCTTCCAGGCCCTCACCGGCACCTTGGGCGAGGCGCCCTCCGCCGACTTCACCATCGTCCCCGAGCCTGGCTTCGATGAAGGTCTGGTGGGGCTGGCAGGGGCTTTCCTGCTTCTGCGTGCCTTTTCTTCGGGCGCTGCTGCCCTGACCGGTGTTGAGGCCATCAGTAATGGCGTCCCCAATTTTCAGAAGCCGAAGAGTAAGAACGCGGCCACCACGTTGTTGTTGCTTGGGGTTATTGCTGCTTCCATGCTGGCGGGAATCCTCTACTTGGCGAACGCCACCAAAGTGCATATCGTCCTGGATCCGGCCCGGGAATTCCTGGTGGACGGCAAGCCTCTTCCAGAGGGGTACATCCAGACTCCAGCCATCAGCCAGATCGCGGACACCATCTTCGGTTCGGGCTCCATACTTTTCTATGTCGTGGTTGCTGCCACGGGCGTCATCCTGGTTTTCGCCTCCAACACCGCCTTCAACGGATTCCCGGTACTTGGCTCGATACTTGCCCAGGACGGCTACCTCCCGCGTCAACTCAGAACCCGTGGCGACAGGCTCGCGTTCAGCAACGGCGTCCTGGCCTTGGCCGCAGGTGCGCTGGTCCTGATCCTCGCGTTCAACGCAGATGTGACCAAGCTGATCCAGCTCTACATCGTGGGCGTCTTTATTTCGTTCACGGCCAGTCAGCTCGGCATGGTCCGGCACTGGGGCCGCGAATTGAAACTGGCCAGGGACAAGGCCGTGCGCCGGAGGATTTTCAAGTCGCGCACCATCAACATGGTCGGCTTTGGCATGACTGCACTGGTCCTGGTGATCGTCCTGATCACCAAATTCGAGCAGGGCGCCTGGATCGCTTTGCTCGCCATGTTTATTCTGTTCCTCATCATGTGGAGCATCCGTGCCCACTATGACAACGTGGCCAGGGAATTGGCGGTGGACGAGGACTCGTCGCCGCGTGCGTTGCCCACGCGTGTCCACGCGGTCTTGCTTGTTTCACACGTCCGCAAGCCGGTCCTCAGGGCGTTGGCTTACGCCAGGGCGTCACGGCCCTCGCGCCTTGACGCGATAACAGTCGACATCAATACCGAGGAGACGGAGCACACCGTCCGGGACTGGGAGAAACTGGAGATTCCGGTTCCCCTGACCGTCCTGGCCAGCCCTTACCGCGAGACCGTGACCCCCATCATGGATTACGTCAAGAACATGCGCCGCGACTCACCGCGGGACTTGATCGTGGTCTACATCCCCGAATATGTCGTGGGCAAGTGGTGGGAACAACTGGTCCACAACCAAACAGCACTCAGAATCAAGACGAGGCTCCACTTTGAACCTGGAGTCATGGTTGCCAGCGTTCCGTGGCAGCTGAAGTCGTCCGAAGAAGCAAAGGCACTGCAGGATACCTAAATGACCTCCCATCGCACTTCCCCCCACGCCGGAACGCCCGCCAACGAAAACCACAGTGGGCCAGGTACTGAACTTGTCGTCGACATTGGTCCCATTGCACACGGCGGGCACTTCGTCGCACGCCACGAAGGGCGCGTCATCTTCGTCCGGCACGCCATCCCGGGGGAGAAGGTCCGCATCCGCTTGACCGACTCCGGCGACTCATCAAGCTTCTGGCGCGCCGACGTCGTCGAGGTCCTTGAGCCTTCACCGGACCGGGTCCCGCATTTCTGGAAGCCCGCGGACTCACTGGCCGCGTGGAACCGGGGCGCGCCGCCGGTTGGCGGTGCCGAGCTTGGGCACATTTCGCTGCAGCGGCAACGGGCGCTGAAGGCGGAAGTTTTGGCCGAACAGCTCAAGCGGCTCGCCGGTTTGGACCTCGCCACCGAGGTGGAAGCCGTGGGGGACAATCACGACGGCGGCCTCGGCTGGCGTACGCGGGCCAGCTTTGCTGTCACTCCCAAGGGCCGGTTGGGCATGCACGCGCACCGCTCGGACGTTGTGCTTCCCATCAAGGAGATGCCCTTGGCACTCCCGGGACTCAACGGACTGAAGCTGTGGGATCTTGACCTGTCAGGCATCGCCCGCATTGAGGTTGCTGTCCCTGCCAATGGTTCGCGGCCCCTGATTCTGCTGGCGCCGGAGGAGGGCACAAGCCCCAAGAGGATTCACAGCATTTTGTCGCAGCTGCCGCATGACGTGTCGGTGGCAAGCTTCGACCCCAGCAAGGGGGAAGTCCTGCAGTTGCGCGGGAGGACCTGGGTGCAGGAGACCGCAGCCGGCCACGAATACCGTGTCACGGGGGAAGGGTTCTGGCAGATCCACAAGGATGCGCCGGATACGCTGGTGGGCGCTGTGACGGACTATCTTTCCAGCGGTGGGTACTTGCAGCCCGGCGCAGCAGTAGCGGACCTCTATGCCGGTGCCGGGCTGTTTACGGCACCGCTGGCGGACGCCGTCGGTGTCACCGGCTCGGTGCTTTCGGTGGAGGGTGCCCCTGGCACCAGCAGGGACGCCCGCAAAAACCTGCACGGTGAACCACAGGTGGAAATCGTTCAAGGACGCGTGGAGCGTGTCCTCCACCAGCGCGCCCGGAACTTCGACTCCCTGGTGCTTGATCCACCGCGGGCCGGAGCCGGCAAAGCCGTGGTCAAGCAATTGATGGCAACCGGCCCCCGGGCAATCGCCTATGTGTCCTGTGATCCCGCATCCTTTGCGCGTGATCTGGGTTACTTCCACCAGGGTGGTTGGAGGCTCGAGGCCCTGCGCGCGTTCGATCTCTATCCGAACACCCACCACCTTGAAACCGTGGCGCTGATCGTTCCCTCCTCGTAGCCCGGGTGTCGCCCGCCCGCGGTGGGCGGGGGGCGGCACCGGCTTTGGCGGCTGCATGCCACTCTTTGGATGGATGCCACTACGATGGGCGTAGTAGTCCCGCTCCGCAGGAATCAACGCCGCGGGCCGGGGTGACCAAGAGAGATGCCGCCCGGCTAAGTAAGGTGCGCCTAACTGGCTAGCGGCCAACCACGCGACAAAGATGAAACTGTTGCGAGAGGAGTCCTGCCATGAGCACTGTGGACAGCTTCGGTTCCAAAGGCGTACTGAATGTAGCCGGCACCGATTATGAAATTTTCCGGTTGAACTCCGTAGAGGGCGCAGACAGCCTTCCGTTCAGCCTTAAGGTATTGCTTGAAAACCTCCTGCGGACTGAGGATGGCGCCAATATTACGGCGGACCATGTCCGCGCCCTGGCCGGTTGGGATCCCAATGCGGAGCCCGACACGGAAATCCAGTTCACCCCCGCCCGCGTCATCATGCAGGACTTCACCGGCGTTCCCTGCGTTGTTGACCTTGCCACCATGCGTGAAGCAGTCAAGGAGCTCGGCGGCGATCCCAAGCGCGTCAATCCCTTGGCACCTGCAGAAATGGTCATCGACCACTCCGTCCAGATTGACGCCTTCGGTAACTCCGGCGCACTGGAGCGCAACATGGAGATCGAATACCAGCGCAATGGTGAGCGCTACCAGTTCCTTCGTTGGGGCCAGACCGCATTTGACGACTTCAAGGTTGTCCCCCCGGGAACCGGCATCGTCCACCAGGTCAACATCGAGTACCTGGCACGCACTGTCATGACCCGCGAGGTAGACGGTGTAGTCCGCGCCTACCCCGACACCTGCGTTGGTACCGACTCGCACACCACCATGGTCAACGGCCTGGGCATCCTGGGCTGGGGCGTCGGCGGCATCGAAGCCGAGGCAGCAATGCTTGGCCAGCCCGTCTCCATGCTGATTCCCCGCGTTGTTGGCTTCAAGCTCAACGGCAGCATCCCTGCCGGCGCCACCGCTACCGACGTCGTGCTCACCATCACCGAAATGCTGCGCAAGCACGGTGTCGTTGGCAAGTTCGTCGAGTTCTACGGTGAGGGCGTTGCGGCTGTGCCGCTGGCCAACCGCGCCACCATCGGCAACATGAGCCCGGAATTCGGTTCCACGGCAGCCATGTTCCCGATCGACGACGTCACCCTGGACTACCTGCGCCTCACCGGCCGCTCACAGGAGAACGTCGCGCTGGTCGAGGCGTACAGCAAGGAACAGGGCCTCTGGCACGATCCTTCCCGCGAACTGCGCTTCTCCGAGTTCCTCGAGTTGGACCTGTCCACTGTTGTTCCGTCCATCTCCGGCCCGAAGCGTCCCCAGGACCGCATCGAGCTCACCGATGCCAAGGAGCAGTTCCGCAAGGACATCCACAACTACGTCTCCATCGAAGACGGCAGCGTGGACGAGTCCCTGGACGAGTCCTTCCCCGCATCCGATTCGCCGTCCTTCACGCACGCCGACTCGCACACCACGGAGACCGCACGCGTTGCGTCGGCCGCCAACGGTGCGCACGGACGCCCGTCCTCGCCGGTGCACGTCAAGACCGCCGATGGCCGCGAATTTGAGTTGGACCACGGCGCAGTGTCGATCGCCTCGATCACGTCCTGCACCAACACATCCAACCCGTCCGTCATGCTCGCTGCTGCCCTCCTGGCACGTAACGCCGTGGACAAGGGCCTGACGTCCAAACCGTGGGTCAAGACGTCCGTAGCCCCCGGCTCCAAGGTCGTCACCGACTACTACGAGAAGTCCGGCCTGACCCCGTACCTGGAGAAGCTCGGTTTCTACATCGTGGGTTACGGTTGCGCCACCTGCATCGGCAACTCCGGCCCGCTTGAACCGGAAATCTCCGAGGCAATCCAGGCCAACGACCTCTCCGTGACGGCAGTCCTCTCGGGCAACCGCAACTTCGAAGGCCGTATCAACCCGGACGTGAAGATGAACTACCTGGCGTCGCCGCCGCTGGTCATCGCCTACGCCCTGGCCGGTTCCATGGACTTCGACTTCGACACCGATGCCCTGGGCACCGACTCCGAAGGCAACGAGGTCTTCCTGAAGGACATCTGGCCGAACCCCATCGAGGTGCAGGAAGTCATCGACTCCTCCATCGACGAGGCCATGTTCGCCAAGGGCTACGAGGGCGTCTTCGACGGCGACGACCGCTGGAAGGCACTCGACACGCCCGCCGGTGACACCTTCGCCTGGGCTGAGGACTCCACCTACGTGCGGAAGCCCCCATACTTCGAGGGCATGAAGGCGCAGCCGGATCCCGTCAAGGACATTTCAGGTGCCCGCGTGCTCCTGAAGCTTGGCGACTCCGTCACCACGGACCACATCTCCCCGGCAGGCTCGTTCAAGTCGGACACCCCGGCCGGCCAGTACCTGTTGGCCAACGGCGTGGAGCGCAAAGACTTCAACTCCTACGGTTCACGCCGTGGAAACCACGAAGTCATGATCCGCGGTACCTTTGCCAACATCCGCATCAAGAACCAGCTCCTGGACGGCGTCGAAGGTGGCTTCACCCGCGACTTCAGCCAGGAAGGTGCACCGCAGGCCTACGTTTACGACGCCGCGCAGAACTACCAGGCCGCGGGAACGCCGCTGGTGGTCCTGGCAGGCAAGGAATACGGTTCCGGTTCATCCCGTGACTGGGCAGCAAAGGGAACTGCACTTCTGGGTGTCAAGGCCGTCGTCGCCGAAAGCTACGAGCGCATCCACCGCTCCAACCTGATCGGCATGGGCGTCCTTCCGCTGCAGTACCCCGCCGGCGAGTCGGCAGCAACACTGGGCCTGACCGGTACGGAAACGTTCGCAGTTGAGGGAGTGACCGAGCTGAACAACGGCACTACGCCGAAGACGCTCAAGGTCACGGCTACGGCTGAGGACGGCACCGTCAAGTCCTTCGACGCCGTTCTGCGCATCGATACCCCGGGCGAAGCGGACTACTACCGCAACGGTGGCATCCTGCAGTACGTACTGCGCCAGATCTCCGCATAGTGGACCAGCTGGTTTCCAGCTGATTCCTGTGCCAGACAGCCCCGGCCGGTCATCTGACCAGCCGGGGCTGTTGGCGTCCACTGAACGCCACACCCCGGATCACGTGTGTGCGGAAACGCGGGCGCCGGGCACGCGCTAAAGTTAACAAGCACGTCATTCACCCTAAGGAGGGCCGTTGGGACTTTTGGAAACCGTCAAGGATCCACAGGACCTGGCCAAACTGTCCGGCACGGAGCTGGAACAACTGGCCGGCGAAATCAGGGAATTCCTGATCACCAACGTAGCCGCGACGGGTGGACACCTTGGCCCGAACCTGGGCGTCGTCGAACTCACACTGGCTGTCCACCGGATCTTCGAGTCGCCGCGGGACAGTATCGTCTTCGATACCGGGCACCAGTCCTATGTGCACAAGCTGCTCACTGGCCGCCAGGACTTCAGCACCCTTCGCCAGCAAGGCGGACTTTCCGGCTATCCGGACCGTGCCGAATCCGAGCACGACATAGTGGAGAGCTCGCACGCGTCATCATCTTTGTCCTGGGCAGACGGTATTTCACGCGCCCGCCAGTTGACTGGCGAAGGCGACCGTTTCGTCGTCGCCGTTGTTGGCGATGGAGCCCTGACCGGCGGTATGACGTGGGAGGCGATCAACAACATCGCGGCCGACAAGCGTCGTCGCGTGGTCATCGTTGTCAATGACAACGGACGATCATACGCACCCACCGTCGGCGGATTTGCCGATTACCTCGCTTCGTTGCGCCCCACCATCGACTCCCTGCGCACTACTCCGGCCTATGAGCGCATGCTGGACTGGTGGAAGAAGAAACTGCAGAACGGCGGCCCCGCCGGGCAGTTCACCTACAAGAGCCTGCACGCCATGAAGAAGGGCATCAAGGACTGGTGGGCACCTCAAGGTATGTTCGAGGACCTTGGAATGAAGTACATCGGTCCGGTGGACGGGCACAGCCTCCAGGCCATGGAAAACGCCTTGAATACCGCCAAGGCCTACGGCGGACCTGTGATCGTCCACGCCATGACCGAGAAGGGCCACGGTTACGCCCCGGCCCTGGCGAACGAGGCAGACCAATTCCATGCCGTGGGAATTATCGACCCCGAAACCGGTGAGTCCACGGAAATGCCGGGTGCCAGATCGTGGACCTCGGTGTTTGCCGAGGAGATCGCGGACATCGCCGACGAGCGCCAGGATATCGTTGGCATCACCGGCGCCATGCTCATCCCGGTCGGTCTTCACAAGTTTGCCGAGCGCCACCCTGAGCGCGTTATCGACGTCGGGATTGCCGAGCAGCACGCCCTCACATCCGCTGCCGGTATGGCCTTCGGCGGCCTCCACCCCGTGGTGGCGGTTTACGCAACTTTCCTGAACCGCGCCTTCGACCAGCTCCTCATGGATGTGGCGCTGCACAAGGCCGGGGTCACGATCGTCCTGGACAGGGCAGGCGTGACCGGCCCGGATGGCCCCAGCCACCACGGCATGTGGGACATGGCCATGGTTCAGATCGTGCCGGGACTCCATTTGGCGGCTCCCCGCGATGCCACAAGGCTCCGTGAGGAACTGAGGGAGGCCGTCGCCGTCGATGACGCCCCCACAGTGGTGCGGTTCTCCAAGGGCAGTGTCGGTTCGGAAGTTGAAGCCATCGACAGGCTTCACGACGGCGTGGACATCCTCGCGCGGCGACCTGAGGGTTCCACTGAAAACGATGTCCTCATTGTCAGCGTCGGCGCCATGTCCGAACTCGCCCTCGATGTTGCCAGCCGCCTCGGCGCGCAAGGCATCAGCTCCACGGTGGTGGATCCGCGCTGGGTCCTTCCTGTGCGGAAGTCGATTATCGCCCTTGCTGCCCGCCATCGCCTGGTCATCTGCATTGAAGACGGCGTGCGTGCAGGCGGCGTCGGATCGCGCATCCGGCAGGAAATGCGTGCTGCGGGCGTGGATACAGCCCTCAACGAAGTCGGTTTGCCGGTCGAGTTCCTGGTACATGGTTCCCGAAGCCAGGTGCTGGAGCGCGTGGGACTGACCGCCCAAAAAATAGCCCACGACGTCGTAGCGCAGGTTCTGGGGACAAAAGTCCCCTTTGCAAGGCCCCTCCCGGGCCAGGAGCACCCCACCACCGGAAGCCTGCCCACGTTGTGATGGACCACCGTAGTCCGGGCTCGCTGCAGCCCGGTGACCTCGTTGTGTCGAGGAACAGGAAATGGAATGGCAAGGCCCACTGGGTGGTGCCCGGCCGCTACCTCGGCGAAGACATCCACGGCTGGTGGATTTTTCAGGGTGCGGGGGAGTTCTGTTCACGTCCCGGGGCAGCCTTCTACGCGGCGTCGGACGCAGTACTGTTGGTCCCACGTACCGGAGAGTTCGTGGCCACGTTCTACGACGATACGTACCCAGGCGACTTCCGGATCTACGTTGACGTTGCCACCGCCCACGGTTGGAACCCCATCAAGCCGGGCGTCACGGAGTTCCATATGATCGACATGGACCTGGACGTGATCCGCTCCACCAAGCACGGCGTGTTCGTGGACGACGAGGACGAATTTGAGCAGCACCGGGCAGCCATGGGCTATCCGGACGACACAGTGGACGCTATGCGCGCAGAATGCGCAGCCCTTTTTGAGGCAGTAGTGGCCATGAAAGCACCATTCGACGTCACCGGAGCCAACAGCACCAGTGCCGAGTGGTTCAGGAAAGGACGAGCATGAGCGGCATTATTCGCACGTACAAGCGGGACGACGAGGGAGTCCTTCACTTCCGGGAAGCCTGGTACGACGACGAGGACCAGCAGTTCGTGATCAATCACGGCGTTGTGGGCCACCAGAGCAAGACGGATGAGACAGACGTCGACGACGACTCCTCGGTGGAAGGCCTAATGGCGGCTTTTGCCGCGCAATGCGAAGAAGACGGATACGCTGAAATTCCCGAGTCCGATCAGTTTTGGGTGGTTGCCCAGATTGCGTTGAAGACCAAGGACGGCACCGAACGCGACCGGCACCTTGAACGGAAAGCGAAGGCAGCACTTACCGGTGAACTTGCCTGGCGTGGGCTCGGCATAGTGGACCGATCGGAAATCGGCAACGGCCACCTGAACATTTTCTGCCTCTGCCCTGATGTGAATAAGGCAGTGAACGCGATCAAGATCTGTGTTCGTGGTGAGGATCTGGACTTCACCAAACTCACCATTGCCGCGGCACCCCACAGCGAGCCCGGTGCCTTCCGGGTGAAGCACTCGCCCAAGCAAGGCGTGGGCTTTACTCTCTAAGTAGCACCCAACGCACCAGGAGGGACCACCCATGTCGTCCAAGAGCAACTGGCCCGGACATACACCGCTGCCCAAGGGCCTCGCTGCCCCTGCGAGACGGGCCTTGGCGCACGAGGGAATTGAGACGCTGGAGCAGCTGGCGGAGTTTGGCGAGGCGAAAATCGCCAAGCTCCACGGCATGGGACCTGTGGCCATTGCACAACTTGAGGACGCCATGGAGGAATCGGGAATCTCCTACAGCGGCGGCTAGGCTGAATTCATGACTGAATACCGACGCCTTGGCCATTCCGGATTGACCGTCTCAGCTGTTGGGCTGGGCTGCAACAATCTGGGGCGCGCCAATACACCCACCGAGTCCCAGGACGGCACGGACGCCGTTATCCACGCCGCACTTGATGCCGGAGTAACGTTCTTCGACGTTGCGGATGTCTATGGACGCGAGCCGGGCCTGAGCGAGTCCATGTTGGGCAAAGCCCTGAAAGGTCGCCGTGATGACGTGGTCATCGGTACCAAATTCGGCATGGACATGGGCGGCGTCAACGGCAACGATTTCGGTGCCCGGGGTTCACGCCGCTACGTCGTGAAAGCCGTAGAGGCGTCGCTCCGCCGCTTGGATACTGAGTGGATCGACCTCTACCAGTTCCATACCCCGGATCCTCTGACGCCCATCGAAGAGACCTTGGCGGCCTTGGATGACCTGGTGACCAGTGGCAAGGTCCGCTATGTCGGGCACTCCAACTTTGCCGGCTGGCAGATCGCCGAGGCTGAGTATGTCGGCCGCCAGGCAGGGGGTGTCCGCTTCATCTCGACGCAGAACCACTACAACCTGCTGGACCGCCGTGCCGAGCTCGAAGTCCTGCCCGCGGCGGGGGCCTTCTCCTTGGGAGTGCTCCCGTATTTCCCGCTCGCCAACGGACTGCTCACGGGCAAGTATTCTGCCGGCAAGGCACCGGAAGGGACCCGGCTGAGCCACACGCGCACCAACTTGGTGCACGACGCCGATTGGGAACAGCTGGGCCGCTTCGGCCAGTTCGCCAAAGAACGGGACATCACCGAGCTGCAACTGGCCTTCTCCTGGTTGGCCGCGCAGCCCGGCGTCAGCAGCGTCATCGCCGGTGCCACCCGTCCGGAGCAGATCCGCGAGAACGCTCAGGCAGTGTGCTGGGTCCCGACGCAGGAAGACCGGGACGAAATGGACGAGATCTTCCCCCGCGCGCCCAAGGTGGCGCTTTTCTAGACGAAGGGGAAGAGGGCCGTGGCCGGAGCAGGTGCTCCAGTCACGGCCCTCTTCCGTCATGTGTCCGGTGGCTTAGGCCGGTGCGGATGCGATTCCGGGTGCCAGGAACCTCTTGCCGTTGACGCGCTCCGATGCGCCCACGCGATCAAGGTACGGTGTGATGCCACCGAGGAACATCGGCCAGCCGGCGCCCATGATGACGCAAAGGTCGATGTCCTCAGGTCCGGCTACGACGCCCTCTTCAAGCATGAGCCCGATTTCCTCTGCCAAGGCATCCTGTGTGCGGCGAAGGACTTCCCCGCCCGTGGATGGGGTGTCGCCGAAGGACAGGATGGCCATGGTTTCAGCCGGGATCACAGGTGCTCCATCGGGGCCCGGGACCCATAGGGACTTCACGCCGTTGTCGATGAGTTTTTGCAGGTTCTGCGATACGGGGAACCGGTCCCCGAACGCTGCGTGGAGCGATTCCTGGACATGCTGCGCAACCGGCAAGCCAACCATGGCGCTGAGCGTGAAAGGCGACATGGGCAGGCCCATGGGGCGTAGCGCACTGTCAGCGACGTCCGCCGGTGTTCCTTCGTCGAAGGCTGCGATGACCTCGCCCATGAGGCGGAGCAGGATACGGTTCACCACAAAGGCGGCGGCATCCTTCACCAGCACGGCCGTCTTCTTGAGGCCCTTGGCGAGTTCGAAAGCGGTAGCCAGGACGGCGTCGTCGGTCTTGGGCGCCCTGACGATCTCCAGGAGGGGCATGACGGCCACCGGGTTGAAGAAGTGGAAGCCCACCAGGCGTTCAGGGTGTTTCAAGTCTTCGGCCATGGCCGTGACGGACAGTGAGGACGTGTTGGTGGCCAGGATGCACTCGGGGGAGACGATCGCCTCAACTTCGGCAAAAACCTGCTTCTTGATGTGGAGCTCTTCGAAGACGGCCTCGATGACGAAGTCGGCATCGGCAAATGCTTCCTTGGAGACGGAACCTGTGATGAGCGCCTTTGTCCTGTTGGCGGCGTCGGGCTTGATCCGCCTCTTCCCCAGCATCTTGTCCACCTCGGCATGGACGTAGGCCACGCCCTTGTCCACCCGGGCCTGGTCGATGTCCGTCATGACGACGGGGACCTTGAGTTGCCTTGCAAAAAGCAATGCGAGCTGGCTTGCCATGAGTCCTGCACCCACGACGCCGATTTTGGTCACCGGGCGGGCCAGCTTGCGGTCAGGGGCGCCTGCGGGACGCTTGGAGCGTTTCTGGACGAGGTCCAGGAACGCGTACACAGTCGAACGGAATTCGTCAGTCTGCATCAGGCCGGCGAGGGTCTCGCATTCAAGTTCGGCTGATTCCGCTTGTGTCATGGTGCGGTTGGCTTCCATGACATCCAGGACCTTGGCCGGGGCGGGGGAGGCGTTCGACGTCTTCGCCTCAACCACTCCGCGACCTGCTGACACGGCGGCCGCCCATCGCGTGGCAACAGCGTCGTCCGAGGCATCCACTGCGTTCTTGCGTTCTGGCGTTACGTCGCCGGTGATGACGCGGGCCGCCCATGCCAGCGACTGCTCAACGAAGTCAGCGGGTTCAAAGATGGCGTCGGCAACGCCGAGCTCAAAGGCCTGCGGTCCGGTAAGGGTTCGGTTGTTGCTCAGCGGGTTCTCGATCATGACCTTGACCGCATTTTCGGGACCGATCAGGCGAGGAAGGATGTAGACGCCGCCCCATCCCGGAACGAGGCCGATGAAAGCCTCCGGCAGGGCCAGCGCACCGGCGCCGGTGGAAACGGTCCGGTAGGTGGACTGCAGGGCGATCTCAAGGCCGCCGCCCAGGGCAAGGCCGTTGATGAAGGCGAAGCTTGGAACTCCCAGATCTGCCAGTGTGCTGTAAACGGCATGGCCAAGCTGTGCCATCCAGAGGCCGTGCTCACGTTCCTTGAGCGTTTTCACGGCTGAAAGGTCGGCGCCTGCCACCAGGAAGTACGGCTTGCCGGTGACGCCGACGCCCACGATTTCACCACGTGACGCGCGTCCCTTGAGGTTCTCCAGGACGCCGCCCAGTTCAACCAGGGTGTTGGGGCCCAGGGTCGTGGGTTTGGAGTGGTCCAGCCCGTTGTCCAGCGTGATCAGAGCGAAAGTGCCTGCCCCGGGAAGCTGGATGTCCTGGACGTAGGAATGGGTAACGACTTCGTCGGGGAAGAGGGCGGCGAGCTTGTGGAATTCGGCGGCGCTCATGCTGCGGCTCCTTCGGTGGTGGCGGTGGTGGTATCAGCGGTGGAGGATGCGTAGTCGGCGTGTTGTGGGTTCTCCCAAATCACAGTGGCACCCATGCCCAGTCCAATGCACATGGTCGTGATGCCGTACCGCACTGAAGGATCTTCCTCGAATTGTCGCGCGAGTTGATTCATGAGGCGAACGCCGGAGGAAGCGAGCGGATGCCCGACGGCGATCGCCCCGCCGTAGCGGTTGACCCGGGAGTCGTCGTCGGCGATGCCGAAGTGGTCCAGGAAGCTGAGGACCTGGACCGCAAAGGCCTCGTTGATCTCGAAGAGCCCGATGTCCTCTATTCCCAGGCCGGCGGACTTGAGGGCCTTCTCGGTTGCCGGAACGGGTCCGATGCCCATGACCTCCGGCTCGACACCGGCGAAGGCATAGGAGACGAGGCGCATTTTGACCGACAGGCCCAGTTCTTGGGCGGCTTCAGCCGAAGCCAGGACGGCGGCGGTGGCTCCATCGTTGAGACCTGCTGCGTTGCCTGCGGTGACCCGGCCGTGGGCCCGGAAAGGCGTGCGCAGTTCGGCGAGGTCGGCCACGGTGGTTCCAGGGCGAGGGGGCTCGTCCGTGGTGTGGAGGGCCCAGCCCTGGCCGGGCTTCATGGTGGCTACGGGCACCAGGTCATGTTGGATTTGCTGGTTGCTGTAGGCGGCGGCCAGTTTTGCCTGGGAAGCGGCAGCGTAGGCGTCCGTGCGGTCCTTGGTGATCGCAGGGAAACGGTCGTGCAGGTTCTCGGCCGTGTTGCCCATGTTCAAGGCTGCCGGGTCAACGAGGCGCTCTGACATGAAACGCGGGTTCGGGTCTGCCCCAGCTCCCATGGGATGGTTTCCCATGTGTTCAACGCCGCCTGCAATGACCACATCGTAGGCGCCGAAGCCGATGCCGCTCGCCGTCGTTGTCACTGCCGTCATGGCGCCTGCGCACATGCGGTCGATCGCGAATCCGGGAACCGTACGGGGGAGTCCGGCAAGCAATGCGGCCGTCCGGCCGATGGTGAGGCCTTGGTCGCCGGTCTGGGTGGTAGCGGCGATAGCCACTTCGTCGACGCGGTCCGCAGGCAGTGACGGGTTCCGCCGCATGAGTTCGCGGATGCACTTCACAACGAGGTCATCGGCCCTGGTGCCCGCATAGATGCCTTTTTCCCCGGCCTTGCCGAAGGGGGTGCGTACACCGTCCACGAAGACGACGTCGCGAACGTTCCTCTGAGCACTGCGTGATGGACTCATGTTTAACTCCTCGTTGAGACATGGTGCCGGATCCCGCATCGCGGGTACTCCGGCTGGCATTGATGCAATGTTACTCGTGGGTAACTTAGCTTGCAAGGCGCATGCTGTCCCTGTTGGCCCGGTTACGGGGACGCAAAAGGCCCGCCACCGCGAACCGTGGTTCGGGTGACGGGCCAGGAGTCGACACTTGCTCAGCCGGCTTCCTTGGGTTGCTGTGGTTCCTTTGCCTGGTGGCTGTCCTTCGCCTTGGCCTCTTTGGTCGGAAGTGGCTTCGGGTTCAAGCATGCTTCGGTGAGGATGGGAGCAGCGAAGGAGACCTGCCACTCGCGCGCACCGAGGGTCCGCAATTCAGCGGCCACGGATTCCAGTGAAATGTCAGCCGGTGGCCGCCACGTAACGCGTCGCAGGTAGTCCGGGGTCAGCAGGTTCTCCACGGGCAGATTGAGTTCGTCGGCCTTTGCCTGCAGGGCAGGCCGTGCAGTCGCCAATCGTGCCGCGGCCTCGGGGTCCCGGTCCACCCAGACCCGTGGCGGCGGCGGGGCGTTGGTGGGCAAATGCAGGGGTGGCAAGTCGGTCAACGTGCGGGCGTTGGTGATGCAACGCAGCCAGCGCGGGGCCTCACGTTGGGCTGAGCGGCCGTGGAATCCCTTCGTCGCCAGGAGTTGGGGGACGGTGGTGGGCATGGCTTTGGCGGCGGCAACGAGGGCGGAGTCGGGAATGAGCCTGCCCGGTGCCACATCCCGTTTGCGTGCCAACTGATCGCGTTCATTCCACAGTTCACGGACAGCGGCCAATTGGCGCCGATCGCGGATTTGGTGCAGCCCTGATGTCTTCCGCCACGGATCGACGCGGGGCGGGGAAATTCCTGCGGCGAGGATCCCGGCAAATTCCTGCTCGGCATACTCCAGTTTGCCGTCCGCCTCGAGCAGTTCGATGAGTTCTTCGCGTAGTTCCGCCAGGACCTCGACGTCGAGGGCCGCGTAACGGAGCCACGGTTCGGGCAGTGGGCGGGTGGACCAGTCTGCCGCGGAGTGTTCTTTGGCGAGTCCGAATCCGAGGAGTTGCTCGATGACGGCCGCCAGGCCGACCCGGGGGAGTCCGGCGAGGCGTGCGGCAAGTTCCGTGTCAAACAGTTTGTCCGGCCACATGCCAAGCTCGGACAGGCAAGGCAGGTCCTGCGTGGCCGCGTGCAGGATCCATTCGACGCCGCGCAGGGCGTCGTTGACGATGTCCAGGTTGTCGAACGGTTCGGGATCGATCAGCCAGGTACCGGCACCCTCACGGCGGATCTGCACCAGGAAGGCGCGCTGGCCGTAGCGGAAACCCGAAGCGCGCTCTGCGTCCACTCCGGCCGGTCCTGTTCCTGCCGCTATGGCAGCAGCACACCGCTCAAGTCCGGCGGGACTATCGATGACAAGTGGCACGCCTTCGCGGGGAGTGTCGAGGTCGATGACTTCAGGGACGTGGCTGTCGAAGCCGTCAACCTTGATGTGGGTGGTGGGATCAGCAACCGGATCGCCGGCTGTGGTTTTATCCAGATTTTCAGGGGTCATGGTGGCTTAAGCTTACCGATTCACGCCGAGGCAGGTTGCTGGCGGCAGTTTGGATGCGGTTGACGGCATGTGGCGGACGGTCAATTCAGCCTCCTGTTGGGAAGTCCCGTGACGCCCGGCGGAAGCGGCGGCAGCCCGGCAAATGTACAGACCATGTCGGACCAGGCCTCCAGGTGGGCCTGGACGTCCGCACTGGCAGGAGTCCAGGAAGCGCGAAGTTCAATGTCTATGGTGTCCGGGCGTTCGGCCAGGGTGCCGAAGCTCTCCGAGAGGATTCTCGTTGCCGTGCCACCAGCAGCGCGGTAGGGGGCTGCGTGGTTCTCGAGGGCGTCCACCAGCCACGTCCAGGCAACAGAGCCCAGCATGCTGTCGTTGCCCATTTCGGCGTCCATCTGGGCGCGGATATAGGTGACAATCCGGAACTCACCCTCCCACACTGCCGATCCGTCGGGATCATAGAGGAGGATGAAGCGGCCGGTGGCGAGTTCGTCGTCTTCTTCGCTTGCCGGTGTGGTGGCCTGGCTCGCTGCGAAGGCCTTGGCGGCCGGTCCATGCACTGGAACCTGGCGGGTGGCTGCGGTGGGACTGAAAACTTCCGCGCCCAAGGCCACTGCGTACGGGGCGAGCCTCGCAGGTGCAGGAATTTCATCAAGGCGCAGTTCACTGCGGCATTGAGCTTTTCGTAGCGTTCCCAGGGCGACGAGAAAGTCCGAGGGAACCTGTGCGAGGGCGTTCACCCTCGCAGATTATGCGGCCGGGGCGGCGAATCCGTGCAGGCTCGCCGCCCCGGTTTGCATGGGGTTATGCGGATCCGAGCTCCTGCTTAATCCCTGCGACAAAGGCGTCGATGTCGTCCTCGGTGGTATCGAAGGAGCACATCCAACGGACCTCGCCGCGGGCAGCGTCCCAGTCGTAGAAAGCGAAGCTCTGGCGCAGGCGGTCGGCAACGCCCGTCGGAAGGATGGCAAAGACGCCGTTGGACTGCGTTGCCTGGGTGGGCTCCACGCCGTCGATCGCCTCAACGGCGGCGCGAAGGCGGGCTGCCATGGCGTTGGCGTGGGCGGCCGATCGCAACCACAGGCCGTCCTCCAGTAATGCGATGAATTGGGCCGAAATGAAGCGCATCTTTGAAGCGAGCTGCATGTTCATCTTGCGTAGGAACTTCAGCCCATCGGCGGCTGCCGGGTTCAGTGCGACCACGACTTCGCCGAAGAGCAGCCCATTCTTGGTCCCGCCAAAGGACAGGATGTCCACGCCGGCGTCGCGGGTAAAGGCACGCAGGGGAACGCCTAGGTAGGCGGCGGCATTAGCCAGGCGGGCACCATCCATGTGCAGCTTCATGCCCTTGGCGTGGGCGTGGTCGGCAATGGCGCGTACTTCTTCTGGCGTGTAGCACGTGCCAAGTTCGGTGGTCTGGGTAATGGAGACTGCGAGGGGCTGGGCGCGGTGTTCATCGCCCCATCCCCAGGCTTCCCGGTCGATCAGCCCAGGTGTCAGCTTGCCGTCCTCGGTAGGTACCTGGAGGAGCTTGATCCCGCCGATGCGCTCAGGAGCGCCGTTCTCATCCATGTTGATATGCGCGGTGGATGCGCAGATGACAGCTCCCCAACGCGGCAGGAGTGACTGCAGGGACAGGACGTTGGCGCCCGTTCCGTTGAAGACCGGGAAGCACTCGATGCCAGGGCCGAACTGCTGCTCCATGACGTCCTGGAGGCGTGCCGTGTAAACGTCCTCGCCGTAGGAAACCTGGTGGCCACCGTTGGCTGAGGCCAGTGCTGAAAGAATTTCCGGGTGCACGCCGGAGTAGTTGTCCGAGGCAAAGCCACGAACCGAAGGGTCATGGAGTTGGCCTGGTACGGCGCTGTGGATTGCCTCTGCTGTGCTCGTCACTTGTTCATTCACGCTTTCAAGTCTATTTGGCCAGCAGGATGCGCTGGCCGTTCAAATGTTCTGCCGGTTCTTCGAACAGCCCGACGGCGGCAGCCGCGAGTTCTTCGACATCTGTGTAACCGGGGAATCGCCTTTCGGGGTGGGCTTCCCGCAGTGCTGAATCCACGAGGGCTTTGACCACAAAAATTACTGCGGCGCTGTGCTGCACGCTGGGAGCGATCGTGCCGGCCGACTGCGTCCGCCGGAAACCGTCGGCCACCGCCAGCGTCCACGCTTCAGCAGCAGCCTTTGCCGCCGCATAGCTTGCGGCCGCGGCCGTAGGAGCGGATGCAGTGGTTGAGGACACCATGGCCAGCCGGCCGTAGGGAGATGCTTCAAGCTGGCTGTAGAAAACCCGGGAGACGTTCCGCAGGGTAGTGACCGCGCTCCGTTCCATGGAGTCCCAGTCTTCATCAGACTGGTCCTCGATGCCCTTGGCGCCGCGCCACCCACCTACCAGATGGACGATGCCGTCGATGCCTTGAACCCCTCGGCCGCCAAGATCGTCCGCCAGTTCACGCACGGACCCAAGGTCAGCGAGATCGCACACCAGTGGCGTCACTCCGTTGCCGGCTTCCACAGCCGCCGCCGTGATGCGAAGCTCGTCCGAACCCACGGTGAACACCTTGTGACCGGCTGCCCCCAATGCGCGCGCCGCAGCGATGCCGGACGCGCTGCTACCGCCGGTCACAAGGATGGTCAGTGTGCTCATCAGGCTACTGTCGCGCCGGTAATGCCGGTGGTGGACTCGATGATGGGGCGCATCTTCTTCTCCAGTGCTTCGTAGAACATGGACAGCGGGAATTCGTCGTCGAGGACTTGGTCGGTCAGTCCACGGGGCGGGCCGTCCAGGGGCAGGGCATCTGGCCCCTTGGCCCAAACCGATGCAGGGTGGGGAGTTACCGTACTTGAAATAAGCTCGTAGGCAGCCAACCAGTGGGCGGCCTTGGGGCGGTCGATGGAGCGCCAGTAGAGCTCTTCGATTTTGGCGCCGAGTTCCACCACAACCGACGCGGCTTCGTCCCAGTCGATGGAGAGCTTGCTGTCCGTCCAGTGAAGCACATGGTGCTGGTGCATCCACGCAAACAGGAGTTGGCCGCCGAGGCCGTCGTAGTTGCGGACCCGGTTGCCTGTGATGGCGAAACGGAAAATCCGGTCGAAGATCACTGCATACTGGACGAGCTTGGCGTGCTTTCGGGCATCGGGATCCGCTTCTTCGTCCTTTTCAATGCGGACGGATTCACGGAACGCCGTCAGGTCACAGCGCAGTTCCTCCAGTGAGTACAGGAAGAAGGGCATCCGCTGCTTGATCATGAAGGGATCGAAGGGAAGGTCGCCCCGCATGTGCGTGCGGTCGTGGATGAGGTCCCACATGACGAACGTGCGCTGGGTAAGTTCCTGGTCCTCGATCAGCTGGGCTGCGTCCATGGGAAGTTGAAGGGACGTCGTTGCTGCGGCCGCCTTCAGGACTCGCCTGAAACGGGCGGCCTCGCGGTCGGCGAAGATGGCTCCCCACGTGAAAGTGGGGGTCTCACGGACGGCGACGGTCTCCGGGAACAACACCGCAGAGTTGGTGTTGTATCCGGGGGTGAAATCGACAAAACGGATGGGGACGAAGAGCTTGTTGGAGTACTCGCCGGCCTCCAGGCCGCCGATGAACTCCGGCCAGATGACTTCGATCAGCACGGCTTCAACCAGCCTGTTGTTGCTGCCATTCTGTGTGTACATCGGGAAGACCACCAAGTGTTGGAGGCCGTCGATGCGCTGTTCCTGGGGCTGGAATGCCTGCAGTGAATCCAGGAAGTCCGGGACTCCGAAACCCCCCTGTGCCCAGTGGCCAAAGTCTTCCACCAGCAGTTCCAGATACCGGGCGTCGTGGGGGAAGAGCGGGGCCAATGCGGTGATGGCATCTGTGATTGTCGCAACGAGGCTGGCTGCCTCGCCGTGGGCGCCGGAATCGGCGATGGAGCCGTCCTGCTCCTGGTATGCCTGCAGGGCCGTGGCCGCAGCCTTAAGCGAAGCCCACTCGGCGTTGTCGGCGGTGACACGCGGGAGGCTGGAGGTGGCGGTGATTGTCATGGAGCTCGGCCCTTTCCAAGTTGGTGAGTTCTTCTGGGCCGAGCGTAGCAAGCAAAAAGCATCGCTAATCCAAGAATGGCTTGAGCATAAGAAACTCTTGTTCAAGTGGGGTTTCTACGTGGTTCGAGATCCAGCGCCGCACCTGTTTTACCGCTGGAGATGCTCCCGGACGGACCGCATCTGGGCGATCCGTCCGGAAGTGCTAACTCTCTTCGGGGTTGACCAGTCGGAGTGAAACGGAGTTGATGCAGAATCGCTGGTCCGTAGGGGTGCCGTAGCCCTCGCCCTCGAACACATGCCCTAGATGGGAATCACAGTTGGCGCAGCGGACTTCAACACGATCCATCCCCATAGTGCGGTCATGAAGGTACCGGACGGTGCCTTCAGCCAACGGCGCCCAGAAGGAAGGCCAGCCACAATGGGAATCAAATTTCTCCCTGCTCGTGAACAACTGGCTGCCACACGCACGGCACTGATACACACCTTCAGTGTGGGTGTCCCAGTATTCGCCGGTGTATGGCCTCTCGGTGCCCGCCTGCCGCAGGACCCGGTATTCTTCCGGGGTCAACTCCTCGCGCCACTGGGCATCGCTCTTCTCCACAGGAGCAGAAGGTGTCTTGCTGGTGTTCTCAGGAGTGTTCATGCCTTCTGCAACGCTCACGAGTCGCCGATAAATCCCGAACCCGCGTACAGGTGCAGGACAGGAAGGCCCAGTTGATCCTGCGCCTTGTTGGCCCAGTCGGTGTGGAAAGTATCGGCGATGGCATGGGGACGCGTCACCACGACAGCCTGGGCAGCATCGAGCGCCCGAACCTTCGCAACCAAGCCGGCCACGGCACCGCCGTCGAAAACCTCTCCTGTGACGCCGCCACCCAAGCCGGCCAAGGCCGACAGCGAAGCCGCCAACGTCTCGGAAGCTTCTGCACGCTCGGCCTCGGGGTCCGGCGACTGCGCAGTGAGTTCGCGGAAAGCCTTGGCAATATCAAGCAAGGAAAGATTCTCCAGGAAGTCCACCAAGAGGTGTCGCTCGGTATTGGAAGGCACCAGGACAACAAGGGGTGCGTCTCCACCATCCACAAGTTTGGCGATGTTAACGCGGTCGTCGGGGCCAAGGGGTTCTTCAGTCAGGATGACTATGGGATCACTCATGGCTACAGCGTAGTCCCGGGGAACCGGTGTCCGCAGGCTTTTGGTCCCGAATCCGCGGGCCGCTGCGCCGCGCGGTCCGTAAGTGCACCGGGCGGCGTCAGGAACGGCAACAATGGAACCATGGCATCGACTAACCGGTCAGCGAGCGACGCTGCAGAGAACACACTGTCCCTCCGCACCAAATGGGCCATTGCCGGCTTCATCGCGGGTGGCACCCTCGCCGGACTGGTGGGAGCCGGGTCCTCGGCGCTCGCAGTCTACTTTGCCCGCCGGGTCATCACCCCGGCCGCCCGCCACGAGGACCAGGAAGTCCTGGCAGTCATCCGAAGTGACCAAGGGCTGCAGGTCATCCTCGCCGCCACCCCTGATACGACCATCGACGGCGTGTTCAGCCTCTTTTTCTCTGGCGGCCAGGGCCACGCCAGGATTGGCCGGATCGTGTCGTATTCTCCTGCGGAACAGACGGTCCTTCGAGAGGTCGAGGAAGTCTACAGCGGCAACCTGCAGGAGGCCCGCCGCGGGTGGTGGAGCGGTGCTACCTACCCGGACCCGGCCGCGATCGGCCTTGCGGCTGAAGACGTGGACATAGAGGTCGACGGCGGGAAGGCACCGGCGTGGCTGATCCGCGCCGACGCTTCGGCGCCCGCCCCCGTGTGGGCAATCATGGTGCACGGCCGAGGCGCCACCCGGCTCGAAGGGCTCCGGGCAGTACGTACCGCGCACGACCTGGGCTTGGACAGCCTGCTGATCTCCTACCGCAACGACGGATTGGCTCCGTCGGCACTCGACGGTCGCTATGGACTGGGATCCACTGAATGGCGCGATGTTGAGGCTGCGATCGAATACGCGCTGGAGCATGGGGCACGGGAGATCGTCCTTTTTGGGTGGTCCATGGGCGGGGCCATCAGCCTGCAGACGGCCGATCTCTCCAAATACAGGCACCTGATCCGCGCCCTGGTGCTGGACGCCCCTGTTATCAACTGGGTCAACGTCATGGCGCACCACGCCGAAATGAACAGGATTCCCTACACTGTGGGGCGCTATGGACAGCTGATGCTGGGACACCCGCTGGGGCGCAGGCTTACCGGCCTCGCGGCTCCTGTTGACTTGAAGGCGATGGACTGGGAAGCCCGCGCCATTGAGCTGCGCACTCCTACGCTGTTGATCCACAGCGTAGATGACGATTACGTTCCCTTCGGGCCATCTGCAAGCCTCGCTGAAAAGAACCCGGAAATGGTCACCTTTGAGCCGTTCAACGGCGCGCGGCACACCAAGGAATGGAACGTCGATCCGGAACGGTGGCAGCGCGTGGTTCACGCCTGGCTGCAACGCCAGTTGGCTCCGAGGAGCAATCCGGGACAGGGCGGCAGTGCGGGCCCAGCAGCTGTGTCAGGACCTGTCGGATAGGGTCGTGCCTGGCTTCAGACCTTCGCCGTCGGAGAGGTACCGATGGGTGCAACGGCGGCCTTGGTCAGCTTGATAAGGTCCCTCGGAGCAAGTTCGATGTCCAGCCCCCGGCGTCCGCCGGATACCAGGATGGTGGCAAAGGTCAGCGCTGATTCGTCCAGAACCGTTGGAGAGGACTGGCGCTGTCCCAGCGGCGATATGCCGCCAAGCACATATCCGGAGCGACGTTCAGCGGCTTTGGGATCTGCCATGGCCGCTTTCTTTGCCCCCAGGGCGGCAGCCACGGACTTGAGGTCGAGGTTGCCGGACACTGGGACAATGGCCACCGCCAGCCGGCCTTCAACTTCCACCATCAGCGTCTTGAATACCCGCGCGGTCTCGATGCCCAGGACTTCGGCGGCTTCCAGGCCGTAACTGGCAGCCGCCGGATCATGGGCATAGGGGTGCAGCACAAAGGGAACGCCGGCCGCAGCAAGCGCTGCAGTGGCCGGCGTTCCCTGTGAAGCCATCTTCTTGGCCATACCGTGTGGGCGTGCCTTTCAGTGTTCCAGCCGGTTCAGTGTTCCAGCCGGCCCGCGGCTGCAACCTTGCGCTTGATACGGCCGAGCATGGCGGTCATTCCCCGCATGCGCAGGGGAGTGATGGCCCGGGTCAGGCCCAGCAGTTCGGGCATGTCGTCCGGAACAGCCAGGATTTCTTCGGCTGTCAGTCCGTCCAGGCCCTCGTGCAGGACACCTGCGAAGCCACGGGTGGTCGGCGCCTCCTGCGGAGCCTTGAAGAAGAGCCGGTACTTACGGGCACCGTCTGGATTCTTCTCGGATTCGATGGTGAGGAACAAAGGCGACTGGCATTCCACGACCTGCTCCAGCAGCTCGGGGTGGTCCTTCAAACGCTCAGGAAGCTCCGGCAGGCCCCGGGAGAACTCAAGCAGAAGCTGCAGGCGGTCAGGCTCCGTCAGTGCCTGGAAGTCATCGACGATCTCCGCCAATGCGGCGGGCAAAGTGTATGTACTCATCTCTTCCAGCTTACGCACTACAGCGGCGAATGCACTTTGTGTGCCGCAACACTACGGGCCCCCGCTGCTTTGCTAGTTGCTTGCGAAAGCGGCAGGGACAGCACCCCGGTCGGCGCCCTTGACGATGGGAACCCGAACCGCGTTGCCCCACTCCGTCCAGGAGCCGTCGTAGTTGCGTACGGTATCGAAGCCGAGGAGGTATTTCAGGGCGAACCACGTGTGGCTTGAACGTTCGCCGATGCGGCAGTACGCCACCACGTCGTCGCCCGCCTTGAGCCCGGCCTCGCCGAGGTACAGGGCTTCGAGTTCTTCACGGCTGCGGTAGGTGCCGTCTTCCGCAGCGGCACGGGCCCACGGAATCGATGCGGCCGTGGGGATGTGGCCGCCACGGAGGGCGCCTTCCTCGGGGTAGGCCGGCATGTGGGTGCGCTGGCCCGTGTATTCCTCGGGGGAGCGGACATCGATCAGGGGGTTGCCCAGGTGCGCCAGGACGTCTTCCTTGAACGCGCGGATGGGAGCGTCATTGCGCTCTACCTCCGGGTATTCGCCGACGGCGGGCTGAGAAGCTTCGGTGGTCAGCTCGCGGCCTTCAGCGATCCACTTGTCCCGGCCGCCGTCCAGGAGACGGACATCCTGGTGGCCGAAAAGGGTGAAAACCCAGAGGGCGTAGGCGGCCCACCAGTTGGACTTGTCGCCGTAGATGACCACGGTGCTGTCACGGGAGATGCCCTTGGACGCGGCGAGGGCGGCGAATGCGGCACCATCCACGTAGTCACGGGTGACTTCGTCATTCAGGTCGGTGTGCCAGTCGATCTTGACGGCGCCCGGGATGTGGCCGGTCTCGTACAGGAGGACGTCTTCATCGGACTCCACGACAACCAGCTTGCCGTCGGCAATAGCGCCGTCTGCAAGTGCTGCCGCGAGCCATTCGGTGGAGACAAGGCGTTCAGGGTTCGCGTACGACGCGAACTTTTCGTTCTGTTCAACGGGGTAGGACATGGTGATGGCCTTTCACTGACAACGGACGGAGCCAGGCCGGGGAGGATGGTGCAAGCGCCAGCCCGGCGTGCTCCCAACACTAACCACGGGTCGCCAGGAATGCTTCCCTGTGGTCATACGGTGAAACATGGGCTTGGTCACGTGTCCGTTCCGAGCGCTCCGAAGCCGGTATTCTTGCTGGGGACCTAATACCGAAGGAACGGACCACCGTGGTACAGATCGAACAACTGGCTGCCCGCACGCCGGCAGTCTCCGTGGAGGAACTCCTCAAGGGTTTCTACCCCTCTCCGCGATTCGGAGAGGTGTCGTTCGACAGCTACCGGCCCGACCCGTCGCAACCGAGTCAAGCAAACGCTGTAAAGCTCCTCTCGGCCTTTGCAGATGGTGTGGGCTCCGACGAAGGCAGCGGGCTCTTCAAGAAACTGTTCGCCAAAAAGGCGCCGGCCACCAGGGCGGGAATCTACCTGGACGGTGGCTTCGGTGTCGGTAAGACCCACCTCTTGGCGTCTCTGTGGCACAGGTCTCCGGGTCCGAAGGCCTTCGGCACCTTCGTGGAATACACCAACCTCGTGGGGGCACTCTCCTTCCGAAAGACTGTTGAAGCCCTCAGCAGCTACAAGCTGGTCTGCATCGACGAATTCGAACTCGACGATCCCGGGGACACCGTGCTGATGTCCCGCCTCATGCGTGAACTGGCCGACGCCGGCGTCAAGCTCGCTGCCACGTCCAACACACTGCCCGGTTCGCTGGGCGAAGGGCGCTTTGCCGCCGTCGACTTCCAGCGTGAGATCCAGGTCCTCGCCGACCAATTCGACGTCGTCAGGATCGACGGCGAGGACTTCCGCCATCGCGGCTTGCCGGCTGCTCCTGCGCCGCTCAAGACAGAAGAACTCAAGCACCGCATGAAAGCCGAATTCGACGGCAAGACTGTGGCCGTGGACGACTTCCGCACCCTCGTCAACCACCTGGCCGCCGTCCACCCCAGCCGTTACCGGCAGCTCATCTCGGGTGTGGAGGCAGTGGTGTGGAGTGACGTCGAAACCGTTACCGAACAGGCGGTCGCCCTGCGCTTTGTGGTGCTGGCCGACCGGCTGTACGACAAAGATGTGCCCATCCTTGCCAGCGGCGTCCCCTTCGATAAGCTCTTTACCGAAGAAATGATGACCGGCGGCTACACGAAGAAGTACTTCCGCGCTGTTTCCAGGCTGACCGCACTTGCCCGTGAGGCCCAAAACCACGAGCCTGCCTGATTCAGGCCTTCTGAAGAGGCTCCCTGCTCTTCAGCATCCAGCGGACCAGGATACCTCCAGCCAAAGCCCAGAAAGCAGCGCCCACACCGGCGAAGCTGAGGCCCGATGCTGCCAGTAGGAAAGTGATGCACGCCGGAATGCGTTCCTCGGTGACGGCCAGGGCGGAGGATATTGACGCGGCCAAGGTCCCCAGGAGTGCGAGACCGGCCACGGCCTCAAGAAGTCCTGGCGGGGCAGCAGCCACCAAGGTAACCAGTGCTGCGGATGCGGCTGCGAGGACCAGATAGGCGAAGCCGGAGACGAACGCGGCGATCCAGCGCCTGCCATGGTCTTTGCCCGCCTCCTCACCCGCGGCCAGTGCCGCGCTGAGAGCAGCCAGGTTGATGGCATGGCCTCCGAAGGGTGCACCGACCATGGTTCCAGCTCCAGTGACCAGCATGGATGAACGCCATGGCGTGGCGTACCCAAATGACTTCAGCACCGCGACACCGGGAATGTTCTGCGACGCCATCGTGACGATGAACAAAGGCAACGCCAGCCCCACAGCAGCCTCCAGGGAAAAAGCAGGGGTGGTCCATTCCAGCCTGGGCAGGAGACTGTCCACAGGTAACTGGACACCATTGGAAGCGATGTGGATTCCGATGACGGCAAGGGCAACCAGCAACGACGCCGGGACCGACCACCGCGGTGCGAATTTCATCAGGACAACCCAGCACAGGACCACTGGAGCAATGAAGAGCGGCGCCGAGCCCAACGACTTGAAAGGCGCCAGGCACAGGGGGAGTAAGACCCCGGCGAGCATGGCTTGCGCCAATGCCGTGGGGATTTTAGCCATGAGCCGGCCCAGGACGGGAAGCAAACCTGTGAGGACGATCAGTACCCCGACGATCAAAAAGGCACCAACGGCGGCCGGCCAACCGCCGTCGACCATTCCAGCAGAGGCGAGCAGCGCCGCGCCAGGCGTGGACCATGCGAGCGTCACCGGCATCCGGGATCGCCAGGACAGCCAGAGAATGCCCAGGCCAAAAGTAAGGGTCAGAACCAGCAAGCCGCTGGATGCCTGGGACTGATTGGCCCCGACAGACTGCAAACCCGCAAGGACAACAGCGAATGACGAGGTGAAACCGACAAGCGCCGTGACGATGCCGGCAGTGATCGGTGGGCCCAGTGGCTCCCGGTTGGTCCGGGGTTGCGTGGTTGACGGGGAGACTGAAGGCATAGAGACCAAAGTACCTGACCGGCCAAAGGCGACCGTAGAAGTTGGCCGTTAAACGCCAAGGGCACCGGTGGCGCCTCTCGGCGGGACCGGTGCCCCCTTGACGTATCTGGTACGGCGGCTCAGGCAGCTATGGCTGCTTCGGCTCATCCGCGACGGGAGCCTGCTGAGGCTCTCCGTCATTCTTGGCCACGAAGTCGGAAGCGGCATTCTGGACCTTGTCGACGTGACCGGCGTACTTGCCGCCCGTCTTCTCGTCCACAAAATCCCCGGCCTTTTCGATGCCATTCTTGATGGCTTCTTCGTTGCCTTGAATGAGACCCTGAGCCTTACCCTTCAGGTCGTCAATTAAACCCACGGGCACCTCCCTTCCATCGCGGAGCCAGTTCGCTCCTCCGCGTCCGACCCTAACACCAGATGGTATGGGTGCCAAGGGTTCGGGGCGGTGCTGTGGTCAAACTATGCCGACGGCGTACTGGACACCTTATGGCGGGGACTATCCGGGTTCATCAGCGAGTGCCTTCGGCCGTAGGCGAAGTAGATCACCAGCCCGATGACCAGCCACACTCCGAAACGCAACCAGGTTTCCCAGTGCAGTTGGAACATGAGGAATGCCGAAGCAAGGACGCCGAAGGCGGGAACCACCGGCATGAGCGGCAGGCGGAAGGTACGCGGAGCGTTGGGCTTGGTGTAGCGGAAGACAATCACGGAAACACAAACCACCACGAAAGCGGCCAGGATACCGATGTTGGTCAGGTCGGCCACTTCCTTGATGGGGAAGACGCCGGCAAGGAACGCCGAGGCGACGCCGGCGATCCATGTGACGCGCTGTGGCGTGCCGTGCCGGTCCGTTTTGGCGAACCAGCCTGGCAGCAGGCCGTCGCGGCTCATGGAGAACCACACGCGGGTGACGCCCAACAGGAACGTGAGCATGACGGTCAGGATGGACAGGACAGCGAAGACCGAGATGATGGTGGCAATGACCGGGAGTCCGACCCCTTGGAACGCCGATGCGAAGCCGGCGGTGGGATTGATGTCCTTGTAGTTCTGCATCCCCGTGAGGACCAGCGTGGCAGCGACGTACAACAGCATGGCAATGATCAAGGACAGGATGATGGCCTTGGGCATGTGCTTCTTGCCGTCCTTGGCCTCTTCCGCCGCTGTACTCATGGCGTCATAACCGAAGACTGCGAAGAAGACGGTCGCGGCGCCGGCAATGACCGGACCGAAGCCACTGGGCATGAACGGGTTGTAGTTCTCAGCGTTCACGTAGAAAATGCCAAGGCCGATGATGAAGAGGATCAGGATGACCTTGATGGCTACCGCGACAAGTTCGAACCGGCCGAACGCCTTGGTTCCACGGCTCAGGATCCACGTTACCAAGAGGCAGACGAGGATCGCGGGGAGGTTGATGATGCCGCCCTTGCCCTCGTCGGCAGTGGACGTCATCCAGGTTGGCATGTGGATTCCGATGCCGGAGAGGAACGCGTCAAAGTAGCCGGAGATGCCGATGGCCACCACTGCCACGATGGCGATGTATTCCAGCAGGAGGTCCCAACCGATGAACCAGCCAATGATCTCGCCAAGGGCCACATAGCCGTAGGTGTAAGCCGAGCCGGCACGGGGGATCATCCCAGCGAATTCGGCGTAGGAAAGCGCGGCTGCGCCGGACGCCAGGCCGGCGATCAGGAAGGAAAACAGCACGGCAGGGCCAACGCCCGGAGTTCCCTCGCTGCCATGGGCTACAAGTCCGGCAAGGGAGAAAATCCCGACGCCGATAATTCCCCCGACGCCGATGGCCGTCAGTTGCCAGAGGCCAAGACTCTTGAATAGTCCGCTGTGCTTGTTTTCTTCCTCAATGTCGTCGATCGGCTTGCGTCTCAGGACGGACTTGGAAGTCGTCTGTTGATTCATGGGGGTACTCCTGCCAGTTGGCGTGGAACGGTGATGAGCTCGCAGTACATTATGCGAGCCGAATCACATTAGATAAAGCGAATTCTTCTGAGGGGTATCAGTTACTTCACGTAATGAGTCGGCGATAAGCCAAAATTGGGCACAAAAAAAGCAGCTCCGGGGAGCTGCTTTTCTTTTCTGGAGCGGACGACGAGATTCGAACTCGCGACATCCACCTTGGCAAGGTGGTGCTCTACCAGCTGAGCTACGTCCGCACATGTTGTCTTCCGGGCTGATGCCTGGCCGTCAACAACAAACAAGTTGCCTTGTTCTGGTGGGCGATACTGGGATCGAACCAGTGACCTCTTCCGTGTCAGGGAAGCGCGCTACCGCTGCGCCAATCGCCCATGCATCCAGCCAACTGCTGGAAGACATGGTTTTCACCGAGGTGGGTACGGGATTCGAACCCGTGTATACGGCTTTGCAGGCCGCTGCCTCGCCTCTCGGCCAACCCACCGTGTAAGCCGAATTCCGGGGAATTCCTGCTTTGACAGTGCCTTGCGAGCGGACGACGAGATTCGAACTCGCGACATCCACCTTGGCAAGGTGGTGCTCTACCAGCTGAGCTACGTCCGCAGTGTCGTTTCGGCGGGCAGCCCTGCAGGCTTTCCGTCGCTTTCCGACGAGTAAAAACTCTATAGGAGGTTCCTGCAATCTCCAAATCGGTAGCTTGCATTGGTGCGCGATGGCCCCTGGATCCTTGATTTTCCGGGAAACCCGCGGAGTTTCATGGCTGTAATTCCATGGTTGTAGTTCGACCGCAAATGCAGCGCTCCGATGGGTTTTGCATTCCAGCGATGGTCCGTTAGTGTTTTCTATGCACCCGGGCGATTGGCGCAGTGGTAGCGCGCTTCGTTCACACCGAAGAGGTCACTGGTTCGAACCCAGTATCGCCCACCACCGGGAAGCCCCGTTTGGACTGATTGTTTCGGTCCGAACGGGGTTTCTTTTTGCTTGCGCCTTGTTTGTCTGGGGATTGTGCGTTTCTGCGTCACGAACCGGGCGGACGCGATACCCATCAACATGCGCGAACAAAAAGAACCAGAATTGTCCCCGGCTGCCGCGGAACCCGCCCTGCTGTTCGAGGATCTTGCCTTGACGGCCCCTATCCTCGCTGGAAAGCTCGCCCGGCTGCCCCCGGAGCAGCTCGCAATGGTCTTCCCGCCGGAGAATTCTGTCGGCCCTGTATGACACAGTCTTTATATGACTGCTCCACTGCTTGCCCACGCTACTGACTACGGCCGGATGTATGCCCGCTCCACCACGGAGCAATTTTCGGTGCCCTCGATCACCACGGTAATCGGACAACAGGCGCACTCATTGGATGGCTGGTTCAGTTACATGGGTGCGAGCAGTCTCGCTGCGGATCCGGAGCTTCCCGCGATCCTGGGGAGTCCAGCCAAGACCCGCCAGGCCATCAACAAAGCCGCCAAAGCGGCGGAGGTGTACCGGGATGCAGCGGCAGCACGCGGCGACCGCGTGCACACCTACTGCGAGCAGGTTGCCTTGCGTGCTCTGGGGCGCCCGCACCGCATGCAGGAATGCCGGGACGACCTCGCAGCCCATGGTGAGGAGGCGTTTGCCGCCCGTTTTGATGAATGGTGGGAGCTGTACCGGGTGGAGCCGTTGGCCCCCGAGATCACCGTGTGGAACAAGACTGTGGGCTACGCCGGGACACTTGACCTTGTGGCCCGGATCAACGGACGTATCTGCCTGATCGACTACAAGACCAAAGGCACTACCCGGGACGGAACGGTCAAGGCGCTGGATGACAAAGTGGTCATGCAGCTTGCCGCTGGGATGAAGGCTGAGGAGAGCCTGGTTGATCCCGTTGCCGGGGAATGGGAGCCATGGAAATACGGCGACAATCCCATGCTGCTCGCTGTAGCCATCGGAGAGACCGAAGTCAGGCCGATGCGGGCCAACCCGGAAATCCTCAAGCACCACTGGTGGAAGTTCTGCGCCCTTCGGCGCGTCTGGGAAATGTCGGCAGACGTCTCTGCAGCGGGACAAGCACTGTTGCCCATTGCTCCACCTGTGTTTGCATCGGTTGGGGCCGGGGCGGCAAGCAGCGGCAGCGGCGAATGACCTCAACTAAACTGGCTTAGGCTCCGCAACACCCGGAGCCGGGTTTGACGATAGTGAGGACTGACAGCACATGGCAATTTTGAGTATCCGAATCATCGGGGATCCGGTGTTGCGCACCGTAGCGGACCCCGTCACCGATTTCGGTCCGGAGCTCGCCAAGCTGGTAGCTGACATGACCGAAACCATGGAAGACGTGGAGGGTGCAGGACTCGCCGCTCCTCAGATCGGTGTCAGCCAGCGCGTTTTTACCTACCGCATTGGGGGAGTGGAAGGCCACATCATCAACCCGGTCCTGGAGAACAGCGATGACTTCCAGCCGGACGAAGTAGAGGGTTGCCTCTCGATCCCCGGCCTGGGCTTCCCGGTCCGCCGTTTCCGGACAACCAGGGCCACCGGTGTTGATATCAACGGCAACCCGGTCTCGGTGGAAGCCGAGGGCATGCTGGCCCGGTGTTTCCAGCACGAGACGGACCACCTTGACGGCATTTTGTACACGGACAGGTTGGAAGGGGAGGACCGCAAGGCAGCTCTCCGTGCCATCCGGAACGCCAATTACCACGCCATTACCGAGCAGACCACGTCCAAGCGTGCCAACACCGTGGGATCAAGCTTCGGTGGCGGCAGCTTCGGAGCGCCGGAGTGAGGGTCCTCTTCGCCGGAACTCCCGCCGTCGCTGTCCCTTCGTTGGATGCTTTGGTCGAAGCCGGGTTCGACGTCGTTGCTGTCCTGACGCGCCCGGACGCACCAGTTGGGCGGAAACGCATCCTGACTCCATCGCCTGTGGCTGCACGGGCGATGGAACTGGGTATCGAGGTCATTCGTGCTGCAAAGGTCGATGCCGGTACCACGGCCAGAATCGCGGAGTTCACTCCCGACGTCGCCGCCATTGTTGCCTATGGAGGCATCGTTCCCAAAGCTGCCTTGGGTGTCCCGAAGCACGGCTGGGTCAATCTGCACTTCTCCCTCCTCCCTGCGTGGCGCGGCGCAGCGCCGGTCCAGCGATCCATCATCGCTGGAGACGATGTCACCGGCGCTGTGACATTCCAGCTCGAAGAAGGCCTTGACACCGGGCCTGTGTTCGGAACTCTTACTGAGACAGTTGGTCCCGAGGATACTGCCGGTGAGCTGCTGGAGCGGCTCTCCATCAGCGGTGCAGTACTGCTCAGCCAGACCCTCTCCGCGATCGACGCCGGTCAAGCGTCACCTCAGCCTCAAATCGGGGACGTGTCCTTGGCTCCCAAGCTGACGCTCGACGACGGGCGTCTGGACTGGCAACAGCCCGCACTGGCCTTGAACCGCCGGGCACGCGGGGTTACTCCCGAGCCCGGGGCATGGACCACCTTGGACGGCCAGAGAGTCAAGCTGGAATCTGTCGAGTTGAGGCCCGAAGTCAAGGACCTGGCGCCTGGGTCCATCCGTGCGGATGGCAAATCCGTCCTGGTGGGAACCGGTTCCCATGCACTAGCGTTGGGCCGGATCCAGCCGGCAGGCAAGAAAATGATGTCGTCGGCTGATTGGGCCCGCGGCTTGGCAGCACCCGAGAGAGTGGTATTCGAATGAGCGAGTCCGGCCGCCGAGGCCCCAACAACAGCGGGAGCCGGGATGGCGGCGGGCAAGGAAATCGCGGACCACGCGGCGAGAGCAAACGCAACGCCCAGGGCAGGGAGCGGAACAGGGGACCCCAGCGGGGCTTCACCAACAACGCGCCCTCCCAACGGACGCGCCGCGCTGATCCGGCCCGCCTTGTGGCCTTCGAAGTCCTCCGTGCCGTTGCTTCCGAGGATGCCTACGCCAACCTCGTGCTTCCAGCCCGCATCCGCGAACACCGCTTGGATCGCCGGGACGCCGGCTTCGCCACAGAGCTGAGCTATGGCGCCTTGCGCGGTCAAGGCACCTACGACGCCATTCTTGCCCGCTGTGTGGACCGCCCCCTTGATCAGTTGGATCCGGCAATCCTGGATGCCCTCCGGATTGGCGCCCATCAGTTGCTTTCAATGCGAGTTCCTGCGCATGCGGCGTTGGACCAGACCGTTGGCCTGGCACGAGCCGTCATCGGCGCAGGTCCGTCGGCCTTGATCAATGCAGTCCTTCGCAAGGTCACTGCCCACAGCATGGGCGAGTGGCTGGACATCCTGCTGGCCAATGAAACCGATGAGACCCGGATCGCCTCGCTCCGGCATGCCCACCCCGAATGGATCGTGCGCGCACTGCGCCAGTCACTGGTCAACCATGGCCGTCCGAAGTCGGAGATTGATGACCTGCTGGAGGCGGACAACGCCGCGCCGGTGGTCAATCTTGTGGCGCTGCCGGGCTTGGGAAGCCTGGACGAGGCTTTCGAGAATGGGGCCACGGCAGGGGAACTGGTGGAAGATTCGGCATTGTCCGCCGGTGGAGACCTCGGTCGCCTGGAGACGGTCCGTCGCGGAACCACCCGTGTCCAGGATGTCGGATCCCAGCTGGTTGCCCGTGCTTTGGCCGGCGTGGACCTTGATGCCCCTTCCGGAAGCGAACGCTGGCTGGACTTGTGCGCCGGTCCGGGAGGCAAGGCCGCCCTTCTGGCTGCCCTGGCGCACCGGGACGGCGCTACCTTGTTGGCCAATGAGCCCGCGCCACACAGGGCGAAGCTCGTACAGCAGGCCCTTTCAGCTGTTCCGGAGGACACCTGGTCGGTACGGACTGGTGATGGACGCGACGTGGGTTCGGAACAGGCAGAAGCTTTCGACCGCGTGCTGGTTGATGTTCCCTGCAGTGGGCTGGGAGCGTTGCGTAGGCGACCCGAATCGCGGTGGCGGCGCTCACCCAAGGACATTGGTGACCTCGGCCCGTTGCAGCGTGATCTCCTGAAGTCTGCAATTGATGCCGTGAAGCCCGGCGGCGTGGTTGCTTACGTGACATGCTCGCCGCACCCGGCCGAGACCACCGCGGTTGTCAGCGACGTCATGTCCAAACGTGAGGACCTGGAACTGCTCGACGCCGGTCAGGCGCTTGACGATGTCAGCCTCACCGGGAACTTGGGCGCCGGTCACGAACAAACAGCCCAGTTGTGGCCGCACGTCCACCAGACCGATGCCATGTTCATGGCCATCATCCGTAAAAAGCCGTAAGTGCCGGAACCCGGCTTGCCATTCCCACCGACCCGAAGGGGCTGCCTTGTCTCAGTGCTGTATCAACCCGAGCATCCTGTCTGCGGATTTCGTCAACCTTGAGGCGGAACTTCAACGGATCAGCAATGCCGATGCCGTCCACGTTGATGTCATGGACAACCACTTTGTGCCCAACCTGACGCTCGGCCTGCCGGTGGTTCAGAGGATTCAAGCAGTCAGTCCGGTTCCATTGGACGCGCATTTGATGATTTCCGACGCCGACCGCTGGGCACCTGCCTACGCGGATGCAGGCGTGGCGTCAGTGACATTCCACGCGGAAGCCGCCATGGCCCCCGTCAAGCTGGCACGCGAACTGCGTGCGCGGGGATCCAAAGCGGGAATGGCCCTTCGTCCGGCTACACCGGTTGAGCCCTACCTGGACATGCTCAGCGAGTTGGACATGCTGTTGATCATGACGGTGGAGCCCGGATTCGGTGGACAGTCCTTCCTGGACATCACCCTGCCCAAGATCCGACGTGCGCGGGCGGCAATCGAAGGTTCCGGCATTGGCGTGGCCATCCAAGTGGACGGGGGCATCACTGAGGAGACGATCATCAGGGCAGCCGAAGCCGGTGCCAATGTGTTCGTGGCAGGCTCGGCGGTCTACGGGCACCAGGACCCCGCAGCGGCCATCGATCGACTCCGTGCGGCGGGTCAGGCTGTGACGGCGACGTTCGCCTGACGATCGTCACCACATGTTACGAAGATGGCCGGGAATAGCCCGGCCATCTTGGTAGTTGTGGCAGAATAACAACACACATACGTGCTCCGGGGTCGGTGTAAGTCCGAACCGGCGGTTATAGTCCGCGACCCGCGAGCCATCGGATTCCAAGTGATTGGATCTTCGATGGCAGACGGTTGAACTGGTGAAATTCCGGTACCGACAGTTAAAGTCTGGATGGGAGAAGCACGTACAGTCATGCCGTGGGCGTTCCTTTAGCGACGTCCGGCATTGCGCTGTCGTACACCCCCGGAGTCATCGCGGCTTACTGGGAAGGAACGGCATGGACTTTCTGCGATGGCTCTTCGAAGCACAGATCCCCGTTGGAGGATCTGCTCTTGTCTTACGCGAAGTGCTTGGAAACATCTTTGGGCTCCTCAGCGCCCTCGGCGGTATGCGCCGCAAAGTCTGGGCTTGGCCGATCGGCATAGTCGGCAACATCCTCCTGCTTACGGTCTTCCTGGGCAACGTCTTTGGTGCAGCAGCGCCGGCTACCCTGTGGGGGCAAGCAGCACGGCAGGTGATGTTCATCGCCGTCGCCGTTTACGGCTGGTATCGGTGGCAGCAAGGCCGGCAATCGAGCACACAAGGGCGCGCCGTTGTGCCCGGCTGGGCCAGCAACAAGGTCCGCATCGCTCTGATTGGTGCCATGGTGGCGGGCACAGCGGCACTGACGCCCTTGTTTGACGCCCTGGGCTCCTACCCGCCGGTCTGGGCCGACGCCTGGACCTTCATGGGATCCCTGCTGGCAACGTACGGGATGGCCCGCGGCTGGACAGAGTTTTGGCTGATCTGGGTGGCCGTGGACATCGTGGGTGTACCTCTGCTGTTCAGCGCAGGCTACTACGCCAGCGCGGTGATGTATCTCTTCTACGGTTTCTTCACCCTCACTGGCTTCTTCGTTTGGTGGCGGGCCGAAAAGCGCGAGCGGGAAAGCCGTGATGGCGGCAGCCCGGCCGTTGCAGTTTCCACGGGAGCTGCCCAATGACCACCGACTCGACTTTTTACGCCCCGGCTTACACTCCGGCGGAAAGTACGGCCATGGATGCCGCGCTGACCGCAGCCCTTGCAGGACCGCGCGGGGCCAATCCGTTGGTTGGTGCAGTGATCCTCAGCCCCGAGGGCGAACAACTGGCAACGGGGTTCCACCGGGGCGCAGGCACGGCCCACGCCGAGGCCGACGCGATTTCCGTAGCCCGCCGGCAGGGAACGGACATCACCGGGACCACCATGGTTGTCACGCTCGAGCCCTGTAACCACGAGGGTCGTACCGGACCCTGCGCCCAAGCGATCATTGCCGCTGGAATCGCGAAGGTGATTTACGCCGTCGACGATCCGCACGACCCCGCCGCGGGCGGTGCGCGGACGCTCCGTGCGGCCGGTGTTGAGGTGCGGTCCGGCCTGGCCCTCGGGAGGGCCCTGGACCTCAACCGCGAATGGTTCGACGCCGTTGCCGCCAAGCGTCCGTTTGTCACCTTGCATATCGCCCAGACACTGGACAGCCGTATCGCTGCCGCGGACGGCACCAGCCAGTGGATTTCCAGCCCGGAGTCGCTCGCCGACAACCACGGGCTGAGGGAACTCATCGACGCCATTCTGGTGGGAACCGGGACGGTCCTGATCGACAACCCGCGGCTCACGGCCAGGACGGCGGACGGTGAACTTTCCAGCCGGCAGCCAATCCGCGCTGTGATGGGCTTGCGTGACGTCCCCGAAGATGCCGCTGTCCGGGGAACCGACGGGCGTTTCGTGCACTTGCCAACCCGGGATCCGGCAGAGGCTTTGAGGACGCTGTTCGATCAAGGAATCCGGCACGTCATGGTGGAAGGGGGCTCGTCCATATTGAGTACCTTTCTTGCCGCCGACCTGGTGGATGAACTGATTGTCTACCTGGCTCCGACGCTGCTGGGCTCCGGTACCCCGGCACTGAACGACCTTGGGATCACTACGCTGGCCGACGCACAGCATTGGTCCTGGGACGAAGCCGGGGGCGGAGCGGTCCGGACGCTGGGCAACGACCTTAGGCTGCACCTGCGGTGCCCACGGGGCGCCGCCACCACGATCAAGAATTCGATTCCGCAGAAGAATGTGGTTTCACGCAGTGAAGCTGCGGAATATGTCACAGGAGGACACTGATGTTTACGGGAATAGTCGCTGAGCAGGGCACCGTGCTGGGCATTGAGCATGACGGCGACGTCAGCGCCACACTGAGGTTGAAAGCGCCCACGACGACCGATGGCCTGGCTTTGGGTGGATCCATCGCTGTCAACGGGGTGTGCCTGACAGCTACGCAGATCGAGGGTCAGGACTTCAGCGTCGATGTGATGGGGGAGACCTTGGTCCGAACAACCATCGGCGGACTGGCCCCAGGGGACACCGTGAACCTCGAACGCTGTGTTCCTGCGGGCGGGCGCCTGGACGGCCATGTGGTGCAAGGGCACGTCGACGGCGTGGGTGAGCTGCTGGAGCGCGAGCCCTTGGGCAACTGGGACCGCCTGCGCTTCGGTGTGCCGGCCCCGCTGGCACGATACATCGCCGAGAAGGGTTCGATCGCCGTCGACGGTGTCTCGCTGACGGTCACAGCCGTCAGTGCGGCGGCCGAAACGGCTCCGTGGTTTGAGGTGGGACTGATCCCCACCACGTTGGAAGAAACCGGCTTGGGCGCCAAGCCCGTAGGTGGCCGCGTCAACCTCGAAGTTGATGTTCTGGCCAAGTACACCGAACGCCTTTTGTCCTTCGCGCCGCAGCAAGGGAGCACACGATGAGCGCCCCCGCCAAGACATCGCCTACGGGCTCGGCCCGAACCGGGCTGGATCCCGTCGAAGCAGCCATCGCGGCAATCGCCGCGGGCCAGGCGGTGATCGTGGTGGACAACGAGGACCGCGAGAACGAAGGCGACATCATCTTCGCCGCCGAGCACGCCACACCGGCCCTCATGGGATGGACCATCCGGTACTCATCCGGCGTCATCTGCGTACCCCTGGATGGCGAACACGCGGATGCACTGGTTCTTCCTCCCATGGTGGAGATCAACGAAGACGCCAAGGGAACTGCATACACCGTTTCCTGCGACGCAGCTATTGGGGTCAGCACGGGCATCTCGGCCACGGACCGGGCCCTGACGGCCCGGATCCTGGCAGATCCGAGCAGTTCTCCGGCATCGATTACCCGTCCCGGGCATATTTTCCCGTTGCGCGCGGTTAACGGGGGAGTGCGTGAACGACCAGGTCACACGGAGGCTGCCGTGGACTTGTGCCGTCTTGCCGGGCTCGCTCCGGTGGGTGTGATCGCAGAGTTGGTACATGACGATGGTGAAATGATGCGCTTGGACAGTTTGCGCGACTTCGCCGCCGACCACGGATGCCCCCTCATCTCCATTGAGGACCTGGTGTCGTATGTGGAGGCGGTAGAGTCCCAGGCGGCACATGTTTCACGGGGAGACGAGGAGAAGCGATGACCGCATCGACCACACGCAGCAGTGACCACACGGGCCCCGCGCCCCACCCCGTCAGTGGTGGGCCGATCGTGCAGTTGCCCACGGCTTTCGGCGGCTTTGTGGCACAGGCATGGACGGACCATGTCACGGGCGTTGAACACCTCGCCGTGAGTTCGCCCAATCCGCCCAAGGACGGCCGTGCCCCGCTGGTCAGGCTGCACTCCGAGTGCCTCACCGGCGATGTGTTCGGTTCGTACCGCTGCGATTGCGGAGAGCAGCTCGCCTTTGCGTTGGAACTCATCCATGCGGAAGGTGGAACGTTGCTCTACCTGCGTGGACAGGAGGGCCGCGGGATCGGGCTGGCCAACAAGATCAAGGCCTATGCCTTGCAGGAAGCCGGCTTCGACACCGTTGAGGCCAACGAACAGTTGGGCCTGCCTGTCGATGCGCGCTCCTACACTGCGGCCGGACAGATCCTGGCTGAAATGGGGCTGCACGAGGTCCGCTTGCTGAGCAACAACCCCGACAAGCAGCACCGCCTGGACAAGGCCGGAGTAACAGTAGTGGAAATGGTGCCCACCGAGGTGCCATCACGCGAACAGAACCTGCGCTACCTGCAGACCAAGAAGGACCGGATGGACCACCGGCTGACGCTCGATGTCGAGCCCGTCAGCAATGGCAAGACGCCTTCAACCCACACCTTTGATAACACTCAAGACTGAACGGACCCACAGCAATTATGAGCGGACACGGCGCGCCCAGCATCGACCTCACTACCCTCAACCCTGAGGAAACCTCGCAGCTCAAGCTCGCCATTGTGGCGGCAAGCTGGCACACGCAGATCATGGACGGCCTGGTGGACGGTGCGCTTCGTGCCGCCAAGGAAGCCGGCATCGCCGAGCCTACGCTCCTGCGTGTTCCGGGCAGCTTTGAGCTTCCCGTTGCCGCAGCCAGGCTCGCACCGCACTTCGACGCCGTCGTGGCACTCGGCGTGGTCATCCGCGGCGGGACGCCGCACTTCGACTACGTTTGCCAGGCTGCGACGTCGGGACTCACCGACGTCAGTGTCAACACCGGCGTGCCGGTGGGCTTCGGCGTCCTCACCTGCGATACCGAACAGCAGGGCCTGGACCGGGCCGGCCTTCCCGGCTCACAGGAAGACAAGGGCCACGAAGCGGTTACTGCCGCCCTGGCCACGGCAGTGACGCTGAAGCAGTTCAGCTAACGCCCTTTGCCCGCAGACGACGAAGGGGATGTGAGTGTGTCTTCACTCACATCTCCTTCGTCATGCAACGCCCCAACAAGCGGTGGCCGCCCCGGAGCAAGTAGTCTGGAGGGCGTGAAGAATTTCGAGACGCTGTTCGCAGAACTGAGTGAGAAAGCAGCGACCCGCCCGGCAGGCTCGCGCACGGTTGCCGAACTGGACTCTGGAATCCACGGTATCGGCAAGAAGGTGGTCGAAGAGGCCGCCGAAGTCTGGATGGCCGCGGAGTACGAATCGGACGAAGCCGCTGCTGAGGAAATCTCCCAGTTGCTGTACCACTTGCAGGTCCTCATGCTCGCCAAGGGCCTCAGCCTGGAAGACGTTTACAAGCATCTCTAGCCACGCCACTCCGCTTGCTTGCTGCGGAGCCCCCTGCGTGGCCAAGGTGCCTGAAAACCTCCATTCCAAAAAGAAAGTCTCCCAATGCTCCGTGTAGCAGTCCCCAATAAGGGATCCCTGTCCGAAGCCGCCTCGGCAATGCTGTCCGAGGCGGGTTACCGCCAGCGCCGCGACACCCGCGAGCTGGTCATGGTTGATCCCGACAATGACATTGAATTCTTCTTCCTCCGTCCCCGCGACATTGCTGTCTACGTAGGCCAGGGAACCCTGGATGTCGGCATCACGGGCAGGGATCTCCTGCTCGACGCGAAGGTCGAAGCCGAGGAAATTCTTCCCCTGGGCTTCGCCCCGTCAACCTTCCGTTTCGCTGGTCCGGTCGGTGACTTCGCCGGCGTCGAACAACTTGAAGGCAAGCGCCTGGCCACCAGCTACGACGGCCTGCTGCGCGACTACCTCGCCGAGCGGGGCGTTAACGCCAAGGTGGTCCGTCTGGATGGCGCCGTGGAATCGTCGGTGCGTCTCGGCGTCGCGGACGCCATTGCCGACGTCGTTGAAACCGGAAACACCCTCAAGGCCGCCGGCATGGAAATCTTTGGCGACCCCATCCTGAAGTCCGAGGCCGTGCTCATCCGCCGTTCCGGCTCTGGTGGGGCCGCAAATGGAACTGCCAAGGAAATCGACATCCTCATCCGGCGCCTCCAGGGCGTCCTCGTGGCCCGCCAGTACGTCCTCATGGACTACGACATCCGCAAGGACCTGGTGGAGGACGCCGCTGCGCTGACCCCGGGCCTTGAGTCGCCCACGGTTTCGCCCCTGCGTGACTCCGAGTGGGTTGCGGTGCGGTCCATGGTTCCGAAGAAGGAAACCAACCGCATCATGGACGAGCTCTACGACCTCGGAGCACGCGCCATCCTGGTCAGCAGCATTCACGCCTGCCGTATCTGACCCGCGCCACAACAGAATCTAGGAGCAGCACATGGCTGTAGCCGTACGCGTCATCCCCTGCCTGGATGTCGACGCTGGCCGCGTCGTCAAAGGCGTCAACTTTGAAGGCCTCCGCGACGCTGGTGATCCCGTGGAACTTGCGCACCGTTACGACAACGGCGGGGCCGATGAACTGACGTTCCTGGACGTCACTGCCTCCTCCGGGAATCGCGAAACCACGTTCGACGTCGTCCGCCGCACGGCTGAGGAAGTGTTCATTCCCCTGACCGTGGGTGGTGGTGTTCGTGGTGTGGCAGAGGTGGACAAGCTCCTGCGCTTCGGTGCGGACAAGGCGTCCATCAACACTGCAGCCGTGGCCAGGCCCGAGGTCATCGACGAGATCACGCGCCACTTCGGCTCACAGGTCCTGGTGCTCTCGGTCGATGCGCGCCGTACCCGCGCAGGCGACATCCCGACGTCGTCCGGTTTTGAAGTGACCACCCACGGCGGCCGTACCGGAACCGGGATCGACGCCATTGCCTGGGCCAAAGAAGCGGCAGACCGGGGTGTGGGGGAAATCCTGCTCAACTCGATCGACGCCGACGGCACCAAGGACGGCTTCGATCTCGAATTGATCCGCCTGGTCCGCGCTGCGGTGAACATTCCGATCATTGCCTCGGGCGGCGCCGGGGAACCGGCACACTTCCCGCCCGCCGTAGAAGCGGGAGCTGATGCCGTACTGGCCGCTTCGGTGTTCCATTTTGGGCCGGACGACATGATCGCCCAGGTCAAGACCGCTATCCGCGAGGCCGGCTTCGAGGTCCGCTAGCTTTCATGGCTTAAAAAGCAATGGAGGGTCACCGTGCAGGTGACCCTCCATTGGTGGCTTAAAGGCCGATGTCTGCGGACTGCAGAAGCGCGACGGCGTCCGGCTGGCCTTCGAAGGTGACCAAGGCCTGGCTGGTGCGACCGTGCGCATGCATCAGCAGCTCGCCCGGTTCGCCAACGATCGCAACGGAAACGGGAGCCCGCTTGGCGACATGCCGCGGCCCGGTGGGGCGTACCAGTACGATGCCGAGATCCACGCCGCGGTACAAGAAGGCAGCCCGTTTGATGAGGTCGTCCCAGAGGGCGTCCGAATATGCTTCATCGAGTGCCCGGGGCGCCCAACGGTCGCCGGCACGGCGAATGTCCTCGGTGTGAACAAAGTACTCAATGAGGTTGGACGTCTCATCCAGGGCTTTGATCTTCAAGGGGGAGAGGGCCGGAGGGCCGGCGCGGAACGTCTTGATGAGGTCCGCGTAGGCGTCAGGGCTCTTGAGCTTGGCGGCAAGCTTGGAGGTGGCTTTTTCGGAGGCCTTGCCCAGGCTTGGGATCAGGAGCCCAAGGCCCACTGCGATCTTCCGTTCGCGCAGATACAAATGCGCAGCAAGATCCCGGGTTTGCCACCCTTCGCAGAGCGTGGGGGAGTCAGGTCCGGCCGCCAGCAGGGTTTCGGCCAGGACTTCTCGGGAAGGATCGACGAAATGCATCACTTGTGAAACTAGCACGATCGGAGCGCACTTGCGCAGTGGAACCGCCGCAGAATCCAGCTCCCTGCAAAGGCACTAGACTTGATCTGATGTCAGAGCAGTCCGCCCCCAGCCCCTCTCCCGCCACGGAGCTTTCCAGCGACCCCGCGAGCCCGTTGCCGCAGGAGATCGCCAGCGCCCTCAAACGTGATTCGTCCGGGCTCGTAGCCGCCATTGTGCAGCAGCACGACACCAACGAGGTCCTCATGCTTGGCTGGATGGATGACGAGGCTCTCCACCGCACCATGACCACGGGTCGCGTGACGTTCTACTCGCGCTCCCGCCAAGAGTACTGGCGCAAGGGCGACACCTCCGGACACGTACAGTTCGTGAAGTCTGTCGCCCTTGACTGCGACGGCGACGCCCTCCTGATCCGCGTGGACCAGATCGGCGCAGCCTGCCACACCGGTACCCGGACCTGCTTTGATGGTCGCGACTTCACCGTCGTAACGGGCCACCGCGACTAAGGCACCCACTAACTTTTCCACTGACGCACCACCTCAGACAAAAGGCGGAGAAATAGCCATGCAGGACCTTGGAATCATCAGCCCGGGCCTGGAAGAGTTCCGCGAACTCGCCGTCCACAGCCGTGTTATTCCCGTTCGACTCAAGGTCCTGGCTGACGCCGAGACCCCCATCGGCCTGTATCGGAAGCTGGCCAAGGGCCAACCCGGAACGTTCCTCCTGGAATCCGCGGCAGTTGGCGGCGCGTGGTCGCGCTACTCCTTCATTGGGTCAAAATCCAGGGCCACCCTGACCACGAAAGACGGCCAGGCCCATTGGATCGGTGAGCCGCCCGTGGGGGTTCCCGTCTCAGGTAATCCCGTTGACGCGGTGCGGGACACCATTGCTGCCTTGCAGACAGACCGGTTTGAGGGACTGCCGCCCTTCACCTCCGGCTTGGTCGGCTTTCTCGGATGGGAAGCCGTCCGTCACTGGGAGCGGCTGACATCCCCGCCTGAGGACGACTTGCAGCTGCCGGAAATGGCGCTGAACCTGGTCACTGACATGGCTGTGCATGACAACATGGACGGTACCGTCCTCCTGATCGCCAACGCCATTAACTTCGATGACAGCTCCGAGCGTGTCGATGACGCCTGGCATGACGCCGTGGCCCGCGTGAAGGGCCTGCTGGAGCAGATCAGCACTCCTGTTGCCCAGCCGGTCTCTATCCTGGAAACTGCCGCCCTGGACTTCGCCTCCAGCGTGCAGGAACGATGGGATGAAGCCAAATACCTTGAGGCGATTGACCGCGGCAAGGAAGCCATTGTTGACGGCGAGGTGTTCCAGGTGGTGATCTCCCGCCGCTTCGAGATGGAGTGCGCCGCGGACCCGCTGGATGTTTACCGTGTCCTGCGCAATACGAACCCCAGCCCTTATATGTACCTCTTCAGCCTGGAGGATGCGGACGGCCGCGAGTACTCGATTGTGGGCTCATCGCCGGAGGCTTTGGTCACGGTGACCGGTGAGGAAGTCATCACCCACCCCATCGCCGGCTCACGTCCCCGTGGAAAGACAGTGGAGGCCGATAAAGCCCTCGCCACGGAGTTGCTGGCCGATCAGAAGGAGCGGGCCGAGCACCTGATGTTGGTGGACCTCTCGCGCAACGATCTCTCCAAGGTCTGCGTCGCCGGTACTGTGGACGTCACGCAGTTCATGGAAGTGGAGCGGTTCAGCCACATCATGCACCTCGTCTCCACAGTGGTGGGTGAGCTGGCCCCCAACGCCAAGGCCTACGACGTCCTGAAGGCAACGTTCCCGGCAGGCACCCTGTCCGGGGCTCCAAAGCCGCGTGCACTCCGCCTGCTTGACGAGCTCGAACCCCACCGGCGCGGTATCTACGGTGGCGTGGTTGGCTACCTGGATTTTGCGGGCGATATGGATATGGCGATTGCCATCCGGTCTGCACTGCTCCGGGAAGGCCGCGCCTATGTACAGGCCGGTGGTGGAATTGTTGCCGATTCACACAAGCCTTCTGAAGCGCTGGAGACGGTGAACAAGGCAGCTGCGCCGCTGCGCGCCGTCCACACCGCGGGATCGCTGCAGAACATTTCCGCCGAAACGGTGGGGATCACCGACGCCCTCGATGACGGGACTTCCACACCATGAGCACGGCATCTTCAGCGGCTCCGGTCAGGCAGCCGCCGCGCTGGGCTCGCAAATCAACGCTGGTCCTTGCCACCACAATTCTGGCCTTGGCAGTTTTTGGGGCCACGACGCAGACCTGGATCGAGGTGCGACTCGACCCCACGGGAGCGTCCAACAGTGACCTCCACGTCCAAGGGAGCAAGGCCGCCACTGCGGTCACGGCGCTGGCCGTTGTTGCCTTGGCGGGCGGACTCGCCGCTTCCATCGCGGGAAAGATTGCCCGCTGGATCATCGCAGTCCTCATCGTCTTGTCGGCGGCCGGAATCATTCTGGCCGCTGTGACCGTACTTCTTGATCCGCTGGGTGCCGCACAAGGGGCCATTGCGGCCGCCACGGGTGTCTCGGGCGGACAGGCCGACGCGGCAGCCACTGCGTTCCCGATCGTGGCCATCGTTGCCGGATCCCTCCTGGCCGTCTGCGCCATTGTCCTGCCGCTGGCCGGGCGCCATTGGACCACTCGGACCAAATACGACGCCGGCACCGGGGGGCGGAAGAGCAACAACGGGCCGGTGGACGAGATTGACAGCTGGGACAGCCTGTCGCGCGGTGAAGATCCCACGTAGGCAGCCAAAACTGGCTTTCGGGCAGGAGTGGCGCAACAAAAGCCCACACGCCTGTCCTGACGTCGGACGATGTCCCGGACGCCGTCAATAAATGGCAGAATGTAAGCAGTATTCATCCTGAGGAGATTTCACATGAGCAAAACCACAGTGTCCGCAAACCAAGCTGAATCCACCATGGCCAGCCACGCTGACGCCATCGGCCACGGAAACAGCCCGGCTGCCTGGACCTGCGTACTTGTGATGCTGGTCGGTGCGCTGATTTCCTCCATCGCTTTCGTTATCGCCAGCACCCCGATCTTCGTGGGGGGCCTGGTTGTCATGGTCATTGGCCTCATTGTGGGCGGCGTCATGCGCAAGGCGGGCTACGGAGTTGGTGGCAGCAAGCTGCAGAACAACGGCCACTAATCGTGACCGTTCTTGATGACATCATTGTTGGCGTCAAGGAGGAGATGGAGGCGCGCAGCCGCCTCGTATCCCTCGCGGAGCTGAAGGACAGGGCCGCAAGTGCCGCCCCGGCCCGCGATGCGTGGGCAGCTTTGGGCGGTCCCTCATCCGTCCGCAACGACCTCAAAGTCATCGCCGAAATCAAGCGTCGCAGCCCTTCCAAAGGCGACCTGGCGCCGATCGCTGATCCTGCGTCCCTCGCCGTACAGTACGCCGACGGTGGAGCTTCCGTTATCAGTGTCCTGACCGAACAGCGCCGCTTCGGCGGTTCGTTGGCGGACCTAGATGCTGTACGCGCCGCCGTCGAGACGCCCTTGCTGCGCAAGGACTTCACGGTTGACGAGTACCAGATCTGGGAAGCCCGGGCCCATGGCGCCGACCTCATCCTGCTCATCGTCGCGGCACTGTCCGACGCGGAACTTGCGGAGTTCAGCGCCCTCAGTCACGAACTCGGCATGAACGTGCTGGTGGAAACCCACACGGAAGATGAGATTGAGCGCGCCGTCGCGGCGCAGGCCAAGATCATTGGCATCAATGTCCGCAACCTCAAGACGCTCGACGTCGACCGCTCGGTTTTCGGGTCCCTGGCAGGATTGATTCCGGCCGAGGCCGTCATCGTTGCCGAATCGGGCGTCCGGGGCGCCGACGACGTATCGCACTACGCCGCGGGTGGCGCCAACGCCATCCTGGTGGGGGAGGCGCTGGTCAGCGACTCCACGCCGCGCGAACGCATCACCGAATTCAAGGCAGCTGGAGCTGCCGCCATCGCCGTCAGGAACTGAGGAAGTCACTGAATCACGGCGAACAGCCGCAAGGCAGCCCGGGCTTGAGCCTGCGGCTGCCTTGTGGCACGTGGAACTACCCAATGAACTAACTGGAACAGGACGGTGAGACTGATGGTCGACGCGCCAACAGCCGGCTCAGAAGAGAATGCGGCCGACGCATTCCTGCAAGGTGGCCCTTCGCTGCGCAACGCCTCCGGGCCCTACTTCGGCAACTACGGCGGTCGTTGGATGCCCGAGTCTCTGATCGCCGCCCTCGACGAAGTCCAGGACACGTTTGAGAAGGCCAAAGCCGACCCCGAGTTCATCGCGCAGCTGAAGGACCTCAACAAGAATTACTCCGGCCGGCCTTCTTTGCTCACCGAAGCGAAGCGCTTCTCCGAGCGCGCCGGCGGAGCACGCATCTTCCTCAAGCGCGAAGACTTGAACCACACCGGGTCCCACAAGATCAACAACGTCCTTGGCCAGGCCCTCCTCGCCAAGCGCATGGGCAAGACCCGCGTGATCGCAGAAACCGGAGCCGGACAGCACGGCGTTGCCAGTGCCACGGCCGCAGCCCTGTTGGGACTCGAGTGCGTGGTGTACATGGGCGCAGAGGATTGCCGGCGCCAGGCGTTGAACGTGGCCCGCATGCAGCTGCTCGGTGCCACTGTGGTACCGGTGACCAACGGATCCCAGACACTCAAGGACGCCATCAATGATGCCCTTCGCGACTGGGTGTCGAACGTGGAGCACACCCACTACCTCCTGGGAACCGCAGCAGGAGCACACCCGTTCCCCGCGATGGTGCGCTACTTCCACGAAGTCATCGGCGAAGAAGCCCGCAGCCAGATCCTGGAGCAGACCGGCAAACTCCCCGACGCCATTGCTGCATGCATCGGTGGTGGCTCGAACGCCATCGGTTTGTTCCACGCCTTCCTCGATGATGCCTCCGTGAAGATCTATGGTTTCGAGGCCGGCGGAGACGGTGTCGAAACCGGCCGCCACGCTGCAGCGATCTCCCTGGGCCGTCCGGGCGTGCTGCATGGTGCCCGGTCCTACCTCATGCAGGACGAAGACGGCCAGACCGTCGAGTCCCACTCCATTTCGGCTGGCCTGGACTACCCCAGCGTTGGTCCGGAGCACTCGTATCTGGCCGACATCGGGCGCGTCACGTACGAGGCCGTCACCGATACCGAAGCGATGGACGCCTTCAGCCTGTTGTGCCGGACAGAAGGCATCATCCCCGCCATCGAGTCCTCGCACGCCTTGGCAGGTGCCATCAAGATCGGTAAGCGGCTCACCGAAGGCAAGGAAAACCCTTCCGACGTCACCGTGATCGTCAACCTTTCCGGTCGTGGAGACAAGGACGTGGAGACTGCCGCGGCCTGGTTCAACATGTTGGACGAGGAAGGGCACGTCAAGGGCACAACGCTGTCCACGCGAAAGCCCAAGGGGCCAGAGCGCACTGCCGAAGCCGCCGTGGATGTCAACGAGGACCAGAACTGATGACTGAAGAATTCGCCAGCAAATCCGCTGCCGCCATTGACCGTGCCAAGGCAGAAGGCCGTTCCGCCTTGGTGGGCTACCTTCCCGCGGGCTACCCCACGGTCAAGGAGAGCATCGACGCGGGAATCGCCTTGGCCCGCAACGGGGCGGACCTCATCGAAATTGGAATCCCGTACTCCGATCCCGTGATGGACGGCCCGGTCATCCAGGCCGCTACTACCGAAGCGATCGCCAATGGATTCCGTGTCGCCGATGTTTTCGATGTCGTTGCCGGCATCACCGCAGCCACGGACGCGGCTGTCTTGGTCATGACGTACTGGAACCCGGTAATGCGTATGGGCGTCGACGAGTTTTCCCGTCGCCTCGCTGAAGCCGGGGGAGCAGGCCTCATTACTCCGGACCTCATCCCCGACGAGGCATCCGAGTGGTTCGAAGCCTCGGACAAGTACGGATTGGACCGGGTGTTCCTCGTGGCGCCGTCGTCCACGCCCGAACGCCTCGACATGACGGTGAAAGCCAGCCGAGGGTTTGTGTACGCCGTCTCGATTATGGGTGTCACAGGGACCCGTACCTCAGTCAGCAGCAGCGCCGAAGACGTGGTCGCCCGTGCACATGCTGCCGGTGCCGAGCGCGTGTGCGTGGGCCTGGGTGTCTCCAACCCGGATCATGTGCGCGAAATTGCCGCCTACGCTGACGGCGTGATCGTCGGAACCGCCCTGGTGGCGGCCCTCCGCGATGGCGGCGTGGACGCCGTCGGGCAACTCACCAAGAACCTCAGCGCCGGCCTGGGCCGCGCCGCTGCAGAAGCCTAGGAAAAGGAAACAGCGAAGCGAATGCAGACCGTCCTCCACGCAGCGGCAATGGTCCCCATGAGTATCCCGAGCCCTTCGTGGTCCGGTTTCGACATTCCGCTCCCGTGGGGGACGTTGCGTATCCACGCCTACGCCCTCTGCATCCTGGCGGGCATCATCGTTGGCCTGTGGCTGACATCGGCCAGGTGGAAGCGCCGCGGCGCTCCCGAAGGAAGCCTGTGGGATATCGCCATCTGGGCTATTCCCTTCGGCATCATCGGTGGTCGCCTCTACCACGTGTTCTCCTCGCCTGACGCGTACTTTGGTCCTGGCTTTGATGGCACTGGCGACCTCTCGCTGATTCCACAGATCCAACGCGGCGGTCTGGGCATTTGGGGTGCCGTTGTCCTCGGTGCGGTAGGTGCCTGGATTGGTTGCCGGCGTGCCGGCGTCAAGCTGACGGCCTTCCTGGATGCAGCAGCGCCGGGGCTCCTGCTGGCCCAGGCAATCGGACGCCTGGGGAACTGGTTCAACCAGGAACTCTTCGGGGCGCCGACCACCCTGCCGTGGGGACTTGAAATTGATCCCGCCAACGCGAATTTCCCGGCGGACATGGCTGCGGATACGCTCTTCCACCCGACGTTCCTTTACGAGATGTTGTGGAACCTCGCAGGCGTGGCCATTCTGCTGTTGCTGGACAAGAAGTTCCACTTCCGCTGGGGACGGCTCTTCTGGCTGTACGCCGTGTACTACACCCTGGGCCGCGTATGGATTGAGGCCCTGCGCATCGACGATGCCGAACAGATCAACCTGCTTGGCATTACCACCCGGCTCAATGTGTGGACAAGCATCTTTGTCTTCATTGCGGCCCTGGCCATCTTCTTTATCCTGGGTCGGCGAGGCCGGCCTGTCCCCGATACCCCTTATTTGGCGGGGCGGGAGCCGGAAGAGAAGAAGGAAAATGAGCCTGTTCCGGTGACGAGCGTCACCAGTCATGATGTGGACGCATCTGTCTCAGATACTGGTTCGCGTGGTAATCTCCCTGATAACCAAAGCGATTCGGGCCACGTTGACGAGCCGCAGGAAACAGCAGGGAAACCGGAGAAGGACACTGCGTCCACCACGGATTCCACACCTGCTGCAACTGCCGCAAGGAAGGCCCCCGGATCCACACCGGATGAAGGCGACACCAAGTAGCCGCATCCGGTAAAGGGGCAACAGAGTCACCGCTCGTAGGGCCCAGTCCACAGCGTCGTGGCACCCCGGAAACCGGACCGCAGCATACCGATGTTCACTGGTCAAGCCGGGGCCAGAGGTCTGCGTAACTGTTCGTTGCGCTGGATCGGCTGGCCTACAATTCCAATTACTAGCGCTTTGTTGTGCCCGTCACAGGGCAGGCAAGGTGGGGCCAACGTTGTCCCTTCCATACGCACGATCTCGAGGAAGGACGTCTCCCATGACCCATCTTCATAACCCCGGTTGGTCCGAAAATATCGAACCTCAGGGTGCCATGTCTCCGTTCAAGCGCTTTGCTGCGCTCCCGGAGGCCCAGGGTCTTTACAACCCTGATAAGGAGAAGGACGCCTGCGGCCTGGCTATTATTGCCACGCTCCGCGGGGAACCGGGATACGACATCGTGGAAGCGGCACTGACCGCCCTCCGCAATCTCGAACACCGCGGCGCCGTGGGCGCCGATGAAGGTACTGGCGACGGTGCGGGCCTGCTGATGCAGGTTCCGGACGAGTTCTTCAGGGCCGTCACAGAATTCGAACTGCCTGCTCCCGGCCAGTACGTGGTGGGCACCGCCTTCCTTCCTGCCGAGTCCCGCGAAGCAGAAAACGCCAAGGCCGGCATTGAAGCCCTTGCAGCTGACGAGGGACTGACTGTCCTTGGCTGGCGTGAGGTTCCCGTGGTCGCTGACCTCGTGGGTGCCATGGCCCGGGCGTGTATGCCCTACTTCTCCCAGCCGTTCTTTGCCTCCGCCACCGGCGAGCAGCTCGAACACAACGAGCTGGACTCCCGTGCCTGGCGAATCCGCAAGCGTGCCCAGAACAAATTCGGCGTCTACTTCCCGTCGCTGTCCTCCCGCACCATCGTGTACAAGGGCATGCTGACCACCGCTCAGTTGGAGCCCTTCTACCCGGACCTCTCGGACAAGCGCTTCAAGACCAAGCTCGCGATCGTCCACTCGCGCTTTTCCACCAACACGTTCCCGTCGTGGCCTTTGGCGCAGCCTTTCCGCACCATCGCCCACAACGGTGAGATCAACACGGTCAAGGGAAACCGCAACTGGATGCGTGCCCGCCAGTCGCAGCTGGCCAGCCCTCTGCTGGGCTCTGTTCCCGAAGAGCTGTACCCGATCTGCACCCCCGGCGCCTCTGACTCCGCGTCCTTCGACGAGGTAGCGGAACTGCTCTGGCTCTCCGGGCGTCCGATCACGCACTCGATCATGATGATGATCCCCGAAGCGTGGGAGAACCACGCCACCATGGATCCTGCCCGCCGTGCGTTCTACGAATACCACTCGCTGCTCATGGAGCCCTGGGACGGTCCCGCTGCAGTCTCGTTCACTGACGGCAACCTCGTGGGCGCAACGCTGGACCGCAATGGCCTGCGCCCGGGACGCTACTGGATCACTGAAGACGGACTGATCATCTTCGCATCCGAAGTTGGCGTGATCGAAGTTGAGCCTTCCAACGTGGTCAAGAAGGGCCGCGTCGCCCCGGGCAAGATGTTCCTGGTGGACACCGAGGCCGGCCGCATCATCGACGACGCCGAGGTCAAGGCCGAGGTAGCTGCTGCGAACCCGTGGGCCGAATGGCTCAAGGACAACCTGATCGATATCAACGAGCTGCCTGAGCGCGAGCACGTTGTCCACACCGCTGCGTCGGTCAACATCCGCCAGCGCACGTTCGGCTACACCACCGAAGAACTGAAGATCCTGCTCGGACCGATGTCCCGCACAGGTGCCGAGCCCCTGGGCGCCATGGGTTCCGATACGCCGGTTGCGGTTCTCTCCAAGCGTCCGCGCTTGTTGTTCGACTACTTTGTGCAGTCCTTCGCGCAGGTCACCAACCCGCCGTTGGATGCCATCCGCGAAGAGCTGGTCACCTCCCTGAAGTGCGCCATTGGTCCCAATGGCAACCTCTTGGACGGCAAGCAGGTCCGCCAGCCGCAGATCTCGCTGCCGTTCCCCGTGATCAACAACGATCAGCTGGCGAAGATCGCGAACATTGAAACCCCCGACGGCGACCGCATCGCCATGAAGGTCCGTGGCCTGTACCGCCCCGAGGGTGGTGAAGCAGCACTCCGTGCGCGTTTGACGGAGATCTGCGAGCAGGTTTCGGGCGCGATCAACCGTGGCGTGCAGTATGTTGTGCTGTCCGACCGTGACTCGAACGCCCAGTGGGCGCCGATTCCTTCGCTTCTCCTTGTCAGCGCAGTCCACCACCACCTGCTCCGCAGCGCAAACCGCACCAAGACCGCGCTGGTGGTTGAGGCCGGCGACGTCCGCGAGACGCACCACGTGGCGGTACTCATTGGCTACGGCGCTTCCGCCGTGAACCCATACCTGGCCATGGAATCGGTGGAACAGCTGATCTCCAACGGCGATGTCACGGGCGTTACTGCCGAAGACGGCGTCTACAACCTCATCAAGGGCCTCGGCAAGGGTGTCCTGAAGATCATGTCCAAAATGGGCATCTCCACCGTGGCTTCCTACACCGGCGCCCAGACCTTCGAGGCACTGGGCCTGTCCCAGGAACTCGTGGACGAATTCTTCTCCGGCACGCACTCCCAGCTGGGTGGCGTTGGCCTGGACGTCATTGCTGCCGAAGTCTCGGCGCGCCACCAGATGGCGTATCCGGAGGGCGGCATCGAGCACCCGCACCAGCCGCTTCTCGGCGGCGGCGAGTACCAGTGGCGCCGCGACGGCGAACCCCACCTCTTCAACCCGGAGACGGTGTTCCGCCTGCAGCACGCCACCCGCGAACGCCGCTATGACATCTTCAAGTCCTACACCAAGGGCATTGACGACCAGTCCGAGAACCTGATGACCCTCCGCGGGCTCTTGAAGTTCAAAGACGGAGTACGTCCGGCAGTTCCGCTTGAGGAAGTGGAGCCCGTCTCCAGCATCGTCAAGCGGTTCTCCACCGGCGCCATGAGTTACGGCTCCATCTCCAAGGAAGCCCACGAAACCCTGGCTATCGCCATGAACCGTTTGGGCGCCAAGTCCAACACGGGTGAAGGTGGCGAGGACGTTGACCGCCTGCTGGACCCGGAGCGTCGCTCTGCCATCAAGCAGATCGCATCCGGCCGCTTTGGTGTGACCAGCCTGTACCTGACCAACGCCGATGACATCCAGATCAAGATGGCACAAGGCGCCAAGCCCGGTGAAGGCGGCCAGTTGATGGCCCAGAAGGTCTACCCGTGGGTAGCCCGGACGCGCCACTCGACTCCCGGCGTCGGGCTCATTTCCCCGCCCCCTCACCACGACATCTATTCGATCGAGGACCTCGCGCAGCTCATCTACGATGCCAAGCGCGCCAACCCTTCGGCCCGTGTCCACGTGAAGCTGGTTTCGGAAGTCGGGATCGGCACGGTGGCCTCCGGCGTCACCAAGGCGAAGGCCGACGTCGTACTCGTTTCAGGTCACGACGGCGGTACCGGCGCCTCGCCGCTGAACTCGCTCAAGCACGCGGGTGTGCCGTGGGAACTCGGCCTCGCCGAGACCCAGCAGACCCTGATGCTCAACGGTCTCCGTGACCGCGTGGTGGTTCAGGTTGATGGCCAGCTCAAGACCGGCCGCGACGTCGTCATCGCTGCCCTGCTGGGTGGCGAGGAATACGGTTTCGCAACCGCTCCGTTGGTGGTGTCCGGCTGCATCATGATGCGCGTCTGCCATCTGGACACCTGCCCCGTCGGCGTTGCCACCCAGAACCCTGAGCTTCGTTCGCGGTTCAACGGCAAGCCCGAGTTCGTGGTCAACTTCTTCGAGTTCCTCGCTGAAGAGGTCCGTGAGATCCTCGCCGAGCTTGGCTTCCGCACCTTGGAAGAGGCCATCGGCCACGCTGAGGTTCTGGACACCCGTGAAGCGATCGATCACTGGAAGGCCGAAGGGCTGGACCTGGACCCCATCCTGCACGGGCTGGAGTTCGACGACGACGTGCCGCTGCGTAACATGACCGGCCAGAACCACGAGCTGGACAAGCACTTTGACCAGCGACTGATCACCATGGCGCAGGAAGCACTCAGCGACCGGATGCCGGTCAAGATCACCCTGGACGTCATCAACACCGACCGTTCCGTGGGGACGATGCTCGGCCACGTGGTGACCAAGACCTTCGGTATCGATGTTCTGGCGACGGACACCATCGACGTCACGCTCCACGGCACCGCGGGCCAGTCCCTCGGGGCGTTCCTGCCCGCCGGCATCACGCTGCGCATGTTCGGCGACTCAAACGACTACGTCGGCAAGGGCCTCTCCGGTGGCCGCATCATCGTCCGTCCGGACCGCACCAATGTGTTCCAGGCTGAGCGCAATGTCATTGCCGGCAACGTCATCGGCTACGGTGCCACCAGCGGCGAAATGTTCCTGCGTGGCCAGGTTGGCGAGCGGTTCCTGGTCCGTAACTCCGGTGCGACCGCCGTCGTCGAAGGTATTGGCGATCACGGTTGCGAGTACATGACCGGTGGCCAGACGCTCATCATCGGGCGCACAGGCCGCAACTTCGGTGCCGGCATGTCCGGTGGAACCGCCTATGTGCTGGACCTCCAGCCCGAGCGGGTCAACAAGATGGCCCTCGATACCGGTGAACTCCAACTCCTGGAGCTCGACGCCGAGGACCGCGACATCGTTCACGGCCTGCTCACCAAGCACGTTGAGGAAACCGAATCCGTCCTGGCCGGCCGTCTGCTCGAGAACTTCGACGACACCGCCGCCCGCATCACCAAAGTACTGCCGCGCGACTACGCCGCAGTCCTGCAAACCCGTCTCGACGCCATCGAAGAGGGCCTTGACCCCGATGGCGAAGAAGTATGGTCTCGAATCCTGGAGGTAACCGGTGGCTGATCCACGCGGATTTCTGAAAGTCCGGCAGCGCGAGACGCAGCCACGCCGTCCTGTTCCCGTCCGCATCATGGACTGGAAAGAAGTGTACGAAGCACAGGAAAAGGGCGTCCTGAAGAGCCAGGCCGGCCGCTGCATGGACTGCGGCGTTCCGTTCTGCCACCAGGGCTGCCCGCTGGGCAACCTGATTCCCGAGTGGAACGACCTCGTGTGGCGGGATAAGGGTGAAGAAGCCATCGAGCGGCTCCACGCTACGAACAACTTCCCGGAGTTCACTGGACGCTTGTGCCCTGCCCCCTGTGAAGCGTCCTGCGTGCTGGGTATCAACCAGCCCGCCGTGACCATCAAGCAGGTTGAGGTCTCCATCATCGACCAGGCCTTCGATAACGACTGGGTCCAGCCCCTGCCGCCGACGCGCCTCACGGGCAAGACCGTGGCGGTCGTAGGATCCGGTCCCGCCGGCCTTGCCGTGGCACAGCAGCTGACCCGTGTGGGCCACACCGTTGCTGTCTACGAACGCGACGACAAGATCGGCGGCCTGCTCCGCTACGGCATCCCCGACTTCAAAATGGAGAAGGAACAGGTTGACCGCCGCCTCGAGCAGATGAAGGCCGAGGGTACCCGCTTCCGCACCGGCGTCGCAGTTGGTACGGACGTGACCTGGGAACAGCTGCGCCGCCGTTACGACGCCGTGGTTGTTGCCACCGGTGCTACCGTGCCGCGCGACCTGCCCATCCCGGGCCGTGACCTTGAGGGTGTCCACTTCGCCATGGACTACCTGGTTCCTTCGAACCGCGTAGTGGCGGGGGAGAACCCCGAGAACCACATCGATGCCCGTGGCAAGCACGTTGTCATCCTCGGCGGCGGCGACACTGGTGCGGACTGCATCGGTACCGCCCACCGCCACCAGGCTGCGTCGGTGACCACGCTGGCGATCGGCAAGCAGCCGCCCGCCGAGCGTGCCGCCCACCAGCCGTGGCCGACGTTCCCCACCCTGTTCGAGGTCGCCAGCGCCCACGAAGAAGGCGGCGAACGGACGTACCTTGCTTCAACCGTTGAGTTCGTTGGAGAAAACGGCAAACTCACCGGCGTCAAAGTTGCTGAAACCGAGTTCGTGGATGGCCGACGCCTTCCCAAGGCCGGTACAGAACGGATCATCCCAGCTGACCTTGTCTTCCTGAGCCTTGGCTTTACCGGTGCTGAACCGGCAGGAATCACGGAGCAGGTCAGTGCAGAGTTCGACGGTCGGGGCAACGTTGCCCGCGACGGCTACTACATGACAAACACCGAGGGCGTGTTTGTTGCCGGCGATGCCGGACGTGGCCAGTCACTGATTGTGTGGGCCATTGCGGAAGGCCGTGCGTGCGCGGCCGCAGTGGACAAGTTCCTGATGGGAAGCACCATTCTCCCGGCACCGGTCGCCCCCACCGACCGGGCGATAGCGGTCTTATAGCGCCGGCAGGAACAATCTTTTACTCAATCAGCATGAACTACTTAGGGTAGGTATATGAGACGCGCGAAAATTGTGGCAACTTTCGGCCCGGCTATCTCCAGCTTCGACAACACCCTCGCGGTGCTGGAGGCCGGCGTCGACGTTGCTCGCATGAACATGAGCCACGGCGACTACTCCGTGCATGACATCACGTACGAAAACGTCCGCAAGGCTGCGGCGCAGTTGGGCAAGCCTGTTGCGATCATGGCCGACCTCCAGGGACCCAAGATCCGTCTTGGCCGTTTTGTTGACGGACCGCACGAGCTGGCCGTAGGCGATACCTTCACCATCACCACCGAAGACGTTCCCGGCACCAAGGACATCTGCTCCACGACGCTCAAGAGCCTCACCGAGGACGTCAACGTAGGCGACGCCCTGTTGATCGACGACGGAAAGGTGGCGCTGCGCGCCATCGAGGTTGACGACGTTAAAGTTGTCACCACCGTGACGGTTGGCGGCAAGGTGTCCAACAACAAGGGCATCAACCTGCCCGGTGTTGCCGTCAACGTCCCCGCCCTGAGCGAAAAGGACGAGGACGACCTCCGTTGGGCCCTCAAGCGCGGCGCCGACCTCATTGCACTCTCGTTCGTGCGCGATGCCTCAGACATCACGCGCGTCCACGAGATCATGGATGAAGAAGGCCGCCGCGTGCCGGTGATTGCCAAGATCGAAAAGCCGCAGGCAGTGGAGCAGCTCCACGAGATCATCGACGCCTTCGACGCCATCATGGTTGCCCGTGGCGACCTCGGCGTCGAACTGCCGCTCGAAGAGGTGCCGATCGTCCAGAAGCGTGCCATTGAACTGGCACGCCGCTGGGCCAAGCCCGTTATCGTGGCAACCCAGGTCCTGGAATCCATGATCGATAACCCGCGCCCGACGCGCGCCGAGGCTTCCGACTGCGCCAACGCAGTTCTCGACGGCGCCGACGCAGTCATGCTCTCCGGTGAAACCTCCGTGGGCCAGTACCCCATCGAGACCGTCAAGGTCATGGCCCGGATCATCGAGTCCACCGAAGTACACGGCCTTGAGCGCGTCCCCCCGCTGGGAACCAAGCCCAAGACCCGTGGTGGCGCCATCACGCGTGCCGCCGTCGAAATCGCCGACCAGCTGGACGCAAAGTACATCTGTACTTTCACCCAGTCCGGTGACTCCGCACGACGCCTCTCGCGCCTGCGCCCGGTCAAGCCTGTCTTCGCTTTCACCCCGGTGGAGCACGTCTGGAACCAGCTCGCCCTCACCTGGGGCATCCAGCCGGTACTGGTCCCCACCGTGGGCCACACCGACGAGATGACCGCACAGGTTGACCGCAGCCTCCTGGACATGAAGCTCGTGGACGAAGGCGACCTCGTGGTCATCGCCGCCGGTTCCCCTCCAGGACAGGCCGGTTCCACGAACTCGCTGAAGGTCCACAAGGTAGGCGACCTCGCCGATACGTCCACTGTTGACGCATCGCGCAAGGAACCCGTTGGCCCGTGGCCTGAAAAGAAGTCCAAGGCCAAGGCTTAGTCCTCCGGTCTTAAGAGAATGCGGGCCCCGCCATGTGGTGGGGTCCGCATTTCTTTTGCTTTCTGGCACGTACGACCGGGGGGGGGGGGGGCGCGCGCGGGGGGGGGGGGGGGGGGGGGGGGGGGGGGGGGGGGGGGGGGGGGGGGGGGGGGGGGGGGGG
>NZ_JAJOHP010000079.1:0-19285 GCF_021109375.1 Arthrobacter sp. AK01 | reverse complement strand
GGGGGTGTTTTTTTTTAAATCACAAAATATTTGGGGGGCGGGGGGGGGGCCGCCGCGGTTTTTTTTTTTTTCCTCCCCCCGGGGGGGCGGCCCCCCCCCCCCCCCCCCCCCCCCCACCCCTGCCCGTAGTATCGACAGTTAACAACGGACTGTCAGCAGTCGCCCATAGAACCGAGGACACACCATGGCCGCCACCGCATCCCTCCTGGGACTTGAGAAGAAGAGCTTGCGCGAACAGGCGCTCGCAGCACTGCGGACCGCCATCACCAGCGGTGAGCTTGAGCCTGGGCGGCACCTCGTTGAAACCGAGCTTTCCGAGATGCTGCAGATCAGTCGCGGCACGCTCCGCGAAGCCCTGCGCCAGCTGGAACAGGAAGGCCTGATCTCCGCTGGAGCACGGGGCAGGATGTCCGTGCGGCACCTGGACGTCAAGGAAATCCGCGACATCTTCTCCGTCCGCGGTGTCCTGGAATCGTTGGCGGCCCGGACACTTAGTGACATGCCGGACAAGGAAGCCGCGCTCGCAGAGCTGCGTGCCGCCGTCGACGCTATGGAGAAGGCCTCGAAGTCATCCCTGGAGGAACGGATCGAATCCGACCTTGAGTTCCACCGCACGCTCTGCCGCCTGTCCGGAAACGAAACCCTGCTGCATTCGTGGGAATCCCTGGAGGGCTCCATCCGGATGTCCATCATGTTCGCCGGGTTGGAACGCGCCACGCGGAACATGAGTGTCGGCAGGCATCACGACATTGTCGCTGCCATTGAGACCGGGAATGCGGCCAAGGCGCGCGAGACGATCATCGCGCACATGGATGGCGCGGCGGAGAACTTGGTCGGCTAGCTGGCCCGGGGTGTTAGTTGCCCTCCGCCAGCGGCAGCGTCAGGCTGAAGTGTGCCCCGCTTGGGCTCGGATGCGCTTTTGCCGTGCCGTGATGGGCGGTGGCTACGTGCTGAACCACGGCGAGTCCCACACCGGATCCGGCGACGCTCCGCGCGCTGGTGGAACGGTAGAACCGGTCAAAGACATGGTCCAGATCCTCCGACGGAATGCCCGGTCCCGTGTCCCGCACATCGAGGGTGACCGCGCCCTGTGAAGCGCTCAGGGCTACCCGGACATGGCCCGGCGACGGCGTGAATTTGCCGGCATTGTCCAGCAAGTTCGCGATGGCGCGGGCCAGCCTGACACGTTCCCCTGTCACCAGGAGAGGCCCGCCGGGTCCTTCCAAGGACCACGCGACCCCGGGGTACCGGCGTTCGGCATTGTCCATGCAGAAGAGAACAAGTTCGTTGAGGTCCATTTCCTCGATGAAGGAAGGGGCCTCATCGTGTCGGGCCAGGTCGATCAGGTCCTCGATGAGGGACTGCATCGCTATCAGCTCATGCTCCAAGGCCCCGGTGATGCGTTCTTTGCTGCCCTGCGACAGTTCGGGATTCCTGAGCATGGCTGCGTTGGTTCGCAGCGACGTCAGGGGAGTGCGCAGTTCGTGGGAGGCGTCGGCAATCAGCTGCTCCTGCTGGCGGCGGGATTCTTCCAATTCACTCAGCATCGTATTGAACGCGCTGCCGAGCCTGTTGATTTCGGTGGTTTTGCTTCGGGGAATCCTGATGTCGGTATTGCGGGTTTGCGCAATACTCTCGGCTACTGCTGTGAGCCGATCCACCGGCCGAAGTCCGCGCCTTGCGGCTACGTAGGCAGTGCCGGCAGCCACCACCAGGGCGCCCAGCACCGTCGCCGCGAGCAGCCAGCCGAGACGCTCAAAGGTGGCCAACACCCTGTCATCCCTGACCCCCACCACCAAAGCCCGTTGGTTCGGCAGGGGCCTGACGTACACGCGGATGGGATCGTCGCCGATGGCCGCTTCCGTAAAGAAAGCCGCGCTCTTGCCGGATGCCACCTCCCGCATCTGGGCGGTGATGGGCAAGGCTGGCCCGGCGCCGGAGTCCGGGTCTTCGCTGGGAGTTGGCGAGACCAGTTGTGCACAGGCCGGCGAACGGACCCAGGTGCACTGTGAAAACCCTTGCCAGTTGGGATCGGTCTGGATCAGCTGGATGATGCGATCCGACTCGCGCCTCAGGGAAAGATCCTCGTTCTTGCGTAGTTCATGACCCACGAAGACGTACACCAGTACTGCAAACAGTGAAACGGTGAGGGTGATGGCCGCTGCGATGACCAGTGTCATCCGCAGGCGCAGCGTCACGATGCGGCCAGCCTGTATCCGACGCCCCGAACCGTCTGGATGATCCGCGCCTCACCCCCGGCTTCGAGTTTTCGACGCAGGTAGCTGATGTAGACCTCCAGTGAATTGGAGGCTGGAGTCATTGCGTATCCCCACACGGCGTCGCTGATCTGGCCTCGACTGAGTGCTTGCTCCGGGTTTTCCGCGAGCACGCAAAGGATGGCGTATTCGGTGCTGCTCAGGTCAATCCAGCGTCCGTTTTGCCTCACGGCGTGGGCCTCGGGGACCAGTTCCACATTGTGGTACCCCATGGGGCTGGCCGGAAGCTGGGTTGTCCGGCGTGCCATGGCCCGCAATCGTGCCAGCAACTCATCGGGTTCAAACGGCTTGGAAAGGTAGTCATCCGCTCCGGCGTCCAACCCCGCAACGCAGTCAGCCACATCGCTGCGGGCCGTGAGCAGGAGGATGGGAACGGTGTTGCCGGCGGTTCGGAGCATTCGGCAGAGCCCGAGTCCGTCCATCAGCGGCATCAAAACGTCCGCCACCACCAGGTCCGGGGATGTTGCGGCCACCCTTTCGAGAGCTTCCCGGCCGTCAGCTGCCGATTCAACCTGGTATCCGGCCGCTTCAAGCAGGGACTGCAGGGAGCTCCTGATGTCCGGATCGTCGTCGACGACCAGGACTGTTATGGGCTCCGTCATGGCCACCAGCATAGTTTGCGGGGCTTCAGAATCCTTTAAGTTCCTTTCTGAACCATGGGGCTATGGATAAGGACACCGGAACCACCTACGCAACTGCCACGCAGCGCGGGCTGTTTGAGGCCCGGCGGCATCGTCCACGGGCCAGGGACTGGGTTGTGGGCCTCTTCGCGGGAGTACTGATGGCACTGCTCTTCGGCCACGGACTGGTTCCGGAGGCTCGCGGGATGGCTCTCGCCATCGAGAGCTTCCTGCCGTGGTTCGGGATGGTCATTGCTGCCCTTTTGATCGTGGCGTTGCTCTCAAGAGCCTGGGCGGGCTCCATTCCAGCGGCGGCCGCCCTGATTTCCTGGTGTGTGGTCTTTTTGCCAGTCATGGCGACCGGCGCCGCCCCGTCTTCCGCCGCAGCGACGTCCGGCGAACCCAGCGGATGGAGCATCGTCACGCAGAACCTCCGCGCAGGAAATCCGCATGCCTCCGAGGCCGTGGAGAAGCTGATCACGTCCGGCGCCGACGTCGTGGTCCTGCAGGAGCTCACCGGCCCGACCCTGGAACGAATAGCTCCGCTGATGGATGGGACGTTCGCGTACCGGCAGGTTGCGGGGACGGTGGGGGTCTGGAGCCGGTTTCCGCTGAGCCAAGGCAGGCCCCTTGCTTTGGGCCTCGGCTGGTCCCGCGCCATGAGCATGGAGGTGGAAGCGCCCGAGGGGCCCGTCCAGCTCTACGCCGTACATCTGCCCTCGGTCCGGCCCGGCGAAGTAGGCAACAGGAACAGAGGGCTTGCCAAGCTCAGCAGGATTCTGGAGGCGGATCCATCGCAACGGATATTGGTGGTGGGAGACTTTAATGCGGCCAATACCGACCGCGCCTTCGCCCCACTCCTGGCAACGCTCGACGACGCCCGGACCGGCTTCGGCTTCACCTGGCCGGCCAGCCTGCCCGCCACCCGGCCGGACCACATTCTGTTCCGCGGGTTCACACTGTCTGGAGCGTCAGTCATCACAACGCCGGGCACCGACCATCTCGCAGCGATGGCATGGCTGCAGCCGGGGGCAGTCCGACCGACGGTGAGTCTTAACGCCAGTTCCCTTTAGTGGCCAGCCGCGTTCAGCAGATGATCCGGCAGGCGGTTTCCCGGTGCCCGGCCACGGATTTCCAACAGTTCGCGGGCGTGGGCGTGCAGCTTCTTGTCCTCGTCAGACACCGGTTCCCAAGCAGGAATGGGCACCGAGGTCCCCGTTTCGTCGCGCGCCACCATGACCGTGAGGCAGTAAGTGGTCAGGTTCATTTCGCGGGTCTTCGGATCGCCGGAGCGGACGTGGACAGCGATGTGCATGCCCTTGGCGCCGGTGTAGACGAGGCGTGCTTCCACTTCAACGACGTGGCCGATAAGCAACGGCCGGTAGAAGCGCACGCCGCCCGAGAACACTGCCACAGTGTCCTTGCCGCAGTACCGGGAAGCGCAAACGTACGCGGCCTCATCAATCCACTTCATCACGATGCCGCCGTGGACCTTGCCGCCCCAGTTCACATCAGTGGGGGACGCCATGAACCGCAGGACGACGCGCTCGGCGGTCCCGGCGTCGGTATATTCCTGCGCATTCATCGCGTTGACGATCTGTTCGCGGACCTCAATGCGTGCCAGCGCGTGGTCGCGCTGCTCGATCTCTTCAGGCGTGGACGGCTCAAACTGGGGGACGGGGATAGGTTTACCGTCCGGCCCCACCGCTACGAAGATCACCATGCACTGGCTGTGCATCGTCTCCGGACCACCCTTGGGATCGCGGGAGCTGACCACTGTGTGGATGTGCATGGAGGAGCGGCCGGTATAGACGATGGTGGACGTTACCTCCACCATGTCGCCGCTGTTCACGGGATCCGTGAAGTGGATGTTGCCCACATAGGCAGTGACGCAATACGACTTGGCCCACCCCACCGCTGCCGCATATGCCGCCTTGTCCACCCACTCAAGGACAGTGCCGGCGTCGACTGACCCGCTGTGTCCGATGTCCATGGGGGCCGCAAGGAAGCGGAGGGTCACTGAATTGGCGGCATCATCGCTCATGTTTCGAAGTTTACTGTCGGCAGGTTTCTGTTACGTGACTAAGTCAGTGCTGGCTGTCGCAGCGACCAGATGCGTCAGGCGCGTGGTATCCCGAGGGTCGCGATGAGATCCTCGTGCAGCTCGAACCAGATCCGATGAAAGGAATCGCGGTCCGTGGCCGTGAGCCAGGCCGTGCCCTCCGGAGCGTGCCTCAGTGCCCCCAGCAGGCGCTCGGCGTAGCCGTCGAACCGGGGCAGTAAACCGGTCAGCTGCCCTTCCATGGGACGCCACGCTGCCAAGGCGCCGATCAAGACATCCATGGCATCTTCCGTGGCGGGAGACTGCAACTGGATAGCGCTGCAGGCGCCGACAACGCCGGTGTTGTATTCCGCGAATTCCTCGTGCACGGCCGCAACTGTCCCACGCGCCTCCGCATGGTCGAGTTCCAGGGCAAGCAATCGTTCATTTTCGGCCCGCCCGAGACTCGACAGCGACCAACCACTGGTCCCGGCGAAGGTGCTGTACGAAACGAAGCCATCCACGCCGGCGTCGATGAGTTCGGACTCCACCACCGTGCGGGACCGGGCGAAGCGCGCCGCTACAGCCCCTGTGTCCGCGAACCCGAGAAGGCGTACGGCGTGCAGGGTGAGAAGCGTCATTTGTTGTCCGCCGCCGTGACGGTTCCCTGCGCACCATCTACCGTCAGCCGGCTTCCGTCGACGAGCATTTCCAGTGCGTCACGGACTCCGAGCACGGCGGGAATCCCGTACTCCCGGGCCACAATCGCGGCGTGGGACAGCATGCCGCCGGTTTGCGTGACCACAGCTGATGCCATTCCGAAGAGGGGCGTCCACGCGGGATCGGTGGTGCGGCAAACCAGCACATCTCCGGACTGGAAGAGGTTGAATTCGTCGGGTCCGTGAATGAGCCGGGCCGGTCCCTGGACAATCCCGGTACTGGCGCCGACGCCGGTGAGGATGGTGGTCATCGCAAGCTTCCGGTTCGCAGCGAAAAAGTATTTGTGGGCATCTTGTTGAGAGTAGCAGTGGAGGGGTGCCTGAGCAGGTCGATTTGCAGTCTAAATGAGAATCAATATCATTTAACCCATGTCTCATCACCTCACCCCCATGACCCCTGCCCCGACCACGCTCAGACGACGCCTTCACGCCCTGCCGATTGCCGCCGTCGGGCTCTCTGCCCTGCTGCTGACCGCTTGCGCCGACCCCGGCGGTTCCGCAGGAAGCGCAGTTGATTCGTCACCTTCAGCTACATCGGCACCCACTGCCAAGGAGGCCGGGGCGGCCACGCCGCGGCTTGTCTACACTCACGACGCCGGCATGTCGGTTTTGGATGCTGCGTCGCTTGAGCAGGTGGGAACTGCGGAAATGTCCGGTTTCAACCGCCTGAATCCAGCTGGCGACGGGCGGCATGTATTCGTGTCCACCGGGGATGCCTTCCGCCTGTTCGACGCAGGCGCCTGGACCGAGCCGCACGGTGACCACAGCCACCACTACGTAGCCGACCCCAAGCTGACTGAATTGGCGTTTGAGGCAGACAAAGCTGGCCATGTGGTGCTTCACGCGGACAAGGCGGTGCTGTTCAACGACGGATCGGGCAAGGTGCAGAGCTTCGAAAGGTCTGCCCTGGCCGCTGCTGTGGAGGATGGAAAGCTGCCCGCCACTGACGTGTATACGACGCCTGAAGCCCATCACGGAGTGGCCGTCGAGCTGGAAGACGGCAAGTTGCTGGTGACCCTCGGCAACGAGGAAAGCCGAACCGGAATTGCCGTGCTCTCGGCGGGAAAGGGGCAGGACCGCAAGGAAATCCTGCGCAATGAGGACTGCCCAGGGGTGCATGGCGAGGCCGTTGCCGCAGGTGAAGCCGTGGTGGTTGGATGCGAGAACGGCATGCTGGTTTACAAGGACGGTGCCATCACCAAGGTGGCCAGCCCCGATGCGTACGGCCGGCTGGGCAACCAGGCAGGTTCGGAAAAATCGCCTGTCATCCTGGGCGACTACAAGGTGGACAAAGCGGCCAAGCCGGAGCGACCCACGCGGATCTCGCTCGTCAACACCCAGACCGCCACCATGCAACTCGTGGACATCGGCACCAGCTACTCATTCCGTTCATTGGGCCGCGGGCCTGCAGGTGAAGCGCTGGTGCTTGGGACTGACGGGGGCCTGCGTGTGATCGACCCACTCACCGGCGCTGTTACATCCACGATCCCGGTAGTTGCTGGGTGGGAAGAGTCCGCCACGTGGCAGGATCCGCGCCCCACGCTCTTTGTCCAAGGCTCGACGGCGTTCGTCACCGAACCTGCGACGCGCACCATCCATGCGGTGGACTTGGTGACCGGCAAGGTAGCGAAGTCGGCGCAGCTTGAGCACGTCCCGAACGAACTCACCGGCGTGACGGGCTAGACGCTCTCTCACGACACGCCGCTTAAACACCGGCGCTCTCTCACCTCCGGCCACTTAAACGCCGGCGCTCTCTCACTCTTCTGAAGGAAGTGAGAGAGCGCCGGCAGTTAGGGGCCGTTAGGTGAGAGAGCGTCCGGGGTGGTGGCCGCTTACGCGAGGACGCGGAGCTTCGAGCCAGAGCGGCCGAACAGGGCGGCGTCCGCGGAGATCTTGCCGGCGCCAGCCAATGCCAGGGCCAAAGCGGCGCCAGCAAACAGCAGCACCAGTTCGTACCCGCCATTGCCAACGAAGATGCCTGCCGGGGCGTGCACCAGGAACAGTGCGCCGAGCATGTTGACGGCCAGGAGGGCTGCGAATACACGGGTCAGGAATCCGATGATCAGCGCGATGCCGCCTACGAGCTCGAGCGTTGCGACGATCGGGGCGACTGCGGAAGCGCCGGGGACGCCCATCTGCGTGAAGGACGCCTGCGTGCCGGCGATGGTGAATTCGTTGAACTTCTGCCAACCGTGCGCGGCGAAGAGAAATCCTGCGATAACGCGCAGGATGGTCAGGGCTGTGGTGGTCAAGCTGGACTTGTTCATAAGTCAACCCTCCCGAACATAACTTGAAGTGTCAACTAATGATGGCCTTTTATGACCAAAACACAGCTAGCGGACTTCGGCTCGCTCCAAATAGCGCGCGTCAGGCTCAGTGAAGCCGAACTGCCTATACAGCCCATGGGCATCACCGGTGTGAAGCATCCACCGGAACCCGGCTCCTGGCCCGGCGTCGATCATTTCGCGCACTATCGCCTTGCCCAGCGACTGGCCCCGCGCGGATTCGTGCACGTACACATCGGCCAGGTAGGCGAGGGCAACGCCGTCGGAAAACGCCCGTGCGTAACCCACCATGGCGCCGGTCCGGGCGTCGTAAGCGCCAACAATCCGCCAAGCGTTCTCCAACTGCGCTTCGACGTCGGCCCGCGTGCGCCATTTTGCCCAGTAAACGTTGGTGGAGAGCTCGGTCCAGAGCCAATCGCGGTCCACGCGGTTCTTGTCCGTGGAGAGGATGTAAGTCATGGTTTGGCCCCTTTCGCCTGCATCCGGCGCTTCCTGGCCGGCTTCTGAAGCCACGGCTGCAGGAGCCTGGTGGTGATCGGCAGGAAGATGTACGTCATCAACGGCGTCAGGATGACGATGTTGAGGAGTACCGAGAACACCAATGGCCAGTCCTGAGTCAGGGGATGCAGCAGGAAGTTGGCCAGCAGGCTGAGCGGGAAGAACGGGAGGAAGATGCTGATGGCCTGCTTCCAGCGGGGCGGCACCACGGTTTCGGGGACGACCACTGAGACGTCGCCAGGCCGGGAGAACCATCCCTCAATACCGGTGTGGCGCTCCACGCGGGTGGTTTCCATCATGTCCCTGGCGCTGTCGATCCACCAGCGCCGCTCCTCGGAGTCTTCCCACTCCTGCAGCGAGTCGGCGTCAGCGAATCGGTACAACATGTGCCATTCAGCTGAATCGACCCCATTGCGCACCCATCCCGATCCAAGGTAACCAGGCCATTCGCGGGCGAGCTCCTGGCCGGCATGGGCCCAGGCGTTGGCCTGGCGGGTATAGCCGGGCAGGATGGTGCGGGCGACGGAAACGGTGACGGGATGCTCATGTGACACGGGCCAAATGTACCCGGCCCGCACCGGACTAGGCTTGTTTAGTGCCTCAAACCACAACCACCACACCCCGCTCAAACGCCCGCGAGATCCTGCGCCTGGCTGTTCCCGCCTTCGGCGCGCTGATCGCAGAACCGCTGTTCCTCCTGGCGGACTCCGCCATTGTGGGGCATCTGGGCGTTGACCAGCTCGCCGGTGTCGGGCTCGCTTCCACCATTCTGCACACCGCCGTGGGGCTCATGGTCTTCCTGGCATATTCGACGACGCCGGCAGTGGCCCGTGCAATCGGCGACGGTAAGTTGGGGAAGGCTTTGGCGGCAGGGCGCGACGGCGTGTGGCTGGCGCTGCTGCTGGGGCTGGCGCTCGCTGTGGTCGGTTTCGTGGCGGCCGAGCCGTTGGTTGGCTTCATGGGCGCAACCGGGGACGTCCGCGAATTTGCCGTCGATTACCTGCGGTGGTCCATGCCTGGCCTGGCCGCAATGCTCCTCATTTTCGCGGGCACCGGCGTTCTCCGCGGGCTCCAGGACACTCGGACGCCTTTGCTCGTGGCAACGGCCGGGTTTGCGTTGAACATCGCGCTCAACTGGTTCCTGGTCTACGGGCTGGATCTTTCGGTGGCTGGCTCGGCGATTGGTACCAGCCTCGCGCAGTGGGCCATGGCCGCCGTCTACCTGGTGATGGTCAGCCGGAACGCGAGGCAGCACGGAGTGTCCCTGAGGCCCGACTGGCATGGCATCCGCGCGATGACCAAGGTGGGTTCGTGGCTCATGCTGCGCACGCTGAGCCTGCGCTTGGCCATCCTCGCGACCGTCCTGGTGGTCACTGCCCAAGGCGCCGTGAACCTGGCGGCGCACCAGTTGGCCATGACCATCTTCTCGTTCCTCGCGTTTGCGCTGGATGCCCTGGCGATCGCGGCGCAAGCCCTGGTCGGCAAGGAACTCGGCGCCGGAAATGCCCAGCGTGTCCGCGAGCTGACCCGCACCATGGTCCGCTGGGGCCTCGGATTCGGCGTGATCACCGGCGTGCTCCTGGCCGTGGCGGCACCGTGGGCCGGGTACCTGTTCACCTCCGACGAGGGCGTCCGATCAGTCCTTACCATCGCCCTGTGGGTCCTCGCCGTGGGACAACCCCTGGCCGGCTATGTCTTCGTCCTCGACGGAGTCCTCATTGGCGCCGGTGACGCACGGTATCTGGCGATCGCCGGCGTCGTAAACCTGGTGGTCTATTTGCCGCTGTTGGTGGCTATCCACCAGATCAGGCCCGACGGCGAGGCCGGGCTCTTCTGGTTGTGGGCCGCGTTCGCGCTGGGCTACATGCTGGCCCGTGGCGTGACTTTGGGGCTACGCGCACGGACCGATCGGTGGATGGTGCTGGGTTCCCACTAAACTGGACGGGTGACTCTTCCAGCGACTCCTGCCCAGACTCCTACTGCTTCAGCCGCCGGACTCTGGAAACCCGTGCTGATCCGCGCGACGGTCGCATTGCTGTTCGGTGCGATCACCATCTTCTGGGCTTCGCCGTCGGTCCATGTTCTGGCCTGGGCTGTTGGCCTGTATCTGCTCGCCACTGCCGGGGCGGTGTGGATGTCCCGAGCTTTGCCGGTTGCAGTGCCCGTGGTTGTTGCGCTCGGAGGCATCGGCGCTCTTATCACCCAATCTGACGCTGGCGTGGCTCTCTCCGCGATGTTGGCCTTGTTGGTGCTGGGCCTCCTGGAGTTCGTCCATGGCCTCCGAAAGCGGGACTCCCTGGCCCGCGACTGGCTTGTTTCCGGCATCGTTTCCGTGGGCGCGGCCGTCATGCTGCCCTTCTTCACTTCCCTCGGAGCCCACGCGCTGTTGGGTGTTGCCGGTGGCGGCGCCATCATTTCCGGCGTGCTGTGGATCCTGTCCGGGCTGACGCTGCGGCACGATGCCCGCACAGGTTCCGACGGAGCCGCCCAGACCGCTGCGCCCGGCGCTTCGCCCGAGGCCGTAAACTAGTAGCTGGACGTTCTACTCGTTGTAGAACTTTTGCTGACCGGCGGACAAGAACCGCCATCATTGGAGGAATGACCGTGGCAGACCAGACCCCAGGAGAACCGCGCAAGATGCGGACCTCGGTCAAGGGACCCCTCATGTTCTCCGCGTTCTTTGCAGTGCTGGCTTTCGTTGCCGTGCTCATCTTTGCCTCCGGCGGCAGCGCACGCGCCCCGCGGTTCGACCTCGCCTTCACGGGCGCCGGCATCGCGTTCATCGTCAGCCTCGTGGTGGCCGCCATGCTTTCCATGAGCCACAAGGAAAACGCCGACCACCTCGGCCAGGGCTCCGGCATCAACCTCAGCTCCAAGCGTCCCGGCCACGGCGGTTCTGCCGCACCGGATGCCGACGAAGAGACTGAAACCCCCGACGCCGGCCGTTAACCCACCAGCGCTCCCTCACGTCGGTGGGGGAGCGCTTTTTTATGGGCGGGCTTGGTTGGTGCGTGGCTGAGCCATGAGGTTCGGCCCAGCCCACCAAGTCCTAGCTCAACAAAGTGTCGGCGAGGTCGTCGGCTGGCTCTTCGTCAGGTTCATCCGGGGTCTCCGCCGGCGCGGACTTGCGCGGACGGGTGACCACCACAATGATGACGGCGGTGCCAATGAAGCCCACGGCCCACCAGGGGAACCCGGGATCCAGTGCTTGGCTGGGGAGTGTCTGTGCGGCATCGCCGGAGGGGGGATCCGTGCGTTCGCCGCGGACCAGCAACCGGTGGGAGTTGACGCCGGTGGGAGTGCATGTCACGAGTGTGAGGTAGTCCTTGTCCTGGACTTTGCGGAGATCATCGGTTTCTTCAGGAAGAACAGTTTTGATCTGGTCCACCTTGTAGTAGATGGTTTCACCGAGCACCGTGACTGAGAAGACGTCACCTTCAGCCACTTGGTCCAGATCGTCGAAGAGTTTTGCGTTGACGAAGCCTGAGTGTGCCGTGATGACGCTATGGGTTCCTACGCCGCCTACCGGGAGACCGGAGCCGAAGAGATGCCCTGCTCCTTTGGACAGCGTCTCCTCGTCCGTGCCGTGGAAAATGGGCAGATCCGACTTGATGGAGGGGATGCTGATGCGTCCCATCATGCCGCCCGGGCCGACGTCGAGCATCTTTTTGTAGGTCTCAGAGCCGGCGCCGACCACTGTTTGCTCGCCCTTTTCGTTCAGCGAATAGGGGTCCCGCAGCGGGCCGGAGGGCAGTTCCTGGTTGAACTGCCGGGCCTCGTCCAGTAGCGCCTTCTGCGCGGAGGGGGAGAGGCTCTCAACAGTATTGACGTAGCCGCTGATCTCGGTCGCGTGGATGCGGTCCGAGAACCAGGCTGCCGCGGTGGGGTAGAGCAACACTCCGACGCCAAGGATTGCGGCCACAACGATGAAGATACGTTGGAGGCTCCACGCGTCGCGGAATTTTCGGTGGGCTTGCCGCAAGGGCGTTTGGGGCTGTGTCATCAGAATCCTGGGGGTGTGCTTTTGGGAAGCAAAGTGGGGAAGAGCGCGTGTTGGCGTTCTTCCCCACTCCGGTGTTCATGCTGGGAACCCTGGTGGGTCCTCAGGTACTAGCTGTTGGTGGTGCTCCGGCGTGAACGGACCAGCAGGAGTCCGGCACCGGCAACCAGCAGTGCGCCGGCTGCGTAGAGAACGCCGGTTCCCGCGCCACCGGTCAGCGGCAGTTCGAAGCCGCTGTTGGACGGGATGTTCTTGACCTCAAGGTCGATTCCAACCGCAGTGGATGCTGAGTTGATCAGGAAGGAGATCGGCTCGGCAAGCAGCTCGTAGCCCGCCGGTGCGGTGGTTTCAACCAGGTAGTACGTGCGGTAGTCGGCGGAACCGGGTGCAACTGCAGCGCCATTGGCCCAATCCGAGTAACGCAGACCGGAGATGGTCAGGGTTCCGTCTGCAGCAACCGTGAAGGTGCTCTGGCCGTTGAGGACGATCGGGTTGGTTCCGGCCTGTGCGTCGGCTTGGGTGGCGTAGACGGAGAAGGAAGCGCCTGCAAGGGCTTCGCCGTTCTCGTTGACCTTTTCAAGGGTCATTTCGCCCCACTTGGTAACAACCGGGGGAGTAACGATGGGGCCGCCGGGCTCGCCCGGAACGGCGGTGAAGCTACCCAGGTTCGGGTATACCAGTGCTTCGTTCTCGATCTCACCGATCGTGTTGACGGTGGTGTTCACAACAACCTGAACGCGGGCGTCGTTGTTAGCGGCCAGCAGCAGGAGGCCAGCGGGGGTGAAGACGATGGAAGCCGTGTTGTTGGCGGCATCGAATTCCACGGTGTAGTCCGTACCTTCGGCGATTGCGGTGCCGTTGGTCAGGGTAGCCGAGGCGCCAACGTAGGTCAGCTTGTCATCCAGGGCGTCCACGATCTTGTAGCCATCAATGACTTCTTCGTTCGGGATGTCGCCGGTGATGGTGAAGTCGATCTGGTCGCCGAGCTTGACGTCAGGAGCATCCGTGACGGTCTTTTCTGCACCCGTGATGGAGTTCTTGGGGTAGACGTGGACGTCGTAGATCCAGTTGTCCTTGTTGTCCGGGTCCGTCAACGGTACGGATACCAGGAACGGAGCCGCCGGAGTCACGCCGGAGGGGTAGTTGGTTTCCGTTACCAGGTACAGGCCGACGGGAAGGCTACCGAACGTTGCGGTGCCTGCGGCGTCGGTGGTCTGTGCCTGTCCGGCACCGAGGGTGAACCCGGCGCCCGTGATGGAGCCACTGGGATCGGCGGGGGAGAAGACGCTGCTCAGGTTGTGCGCGGCGTCCCACCCTGCGTTGGTGGACAAGTCGAGATCGTTGACCTGCTGGACGGTGAACTCGATGCCCGCCAGGGGCGTAAGGCCCGTGGTGTCGACGGCGGTGCCGTTGTTGGGCAGGCCGGTCGGAGTAGCCGGGCGCTCGAACTTGTGAACGGTGATGGAGCCGGTTTGGTCGCCATCAACCAATGGTGCGGCCGACGCCGGAGCTACGGAGAAGGACATTGCCAGCACCGCCCCGGCAATGGTGGCGGCGGCGGTCTTCCAAACACGCCGGGAGCTGTGATTACTCACTATTTTCCTCTTTCTTGGTGGTGTTGCGATGCTCGGGAACGAACACTTTGGAGATACGGTCCTGCCGGGGTCGGCGGGACCGGGGCTAATGGGTTAGGCAGGCAGGTGGCTTCGTGTGCTGCGCATGGTGCTACGGGCCAGGATCAGCGCGGTCAGAAGCAGTGCTGCTCCGCCCGCGGTGAACGGCCACCAGCCGACGCCGCCGGATTCCGGAAGTTTCAGTGCCGGGACGTCGCGAACCGTTACCAGGAAGATTCCGTTGGCATCGTCGTCGCTGGCGGTGACGACGCCTGCGCCGCTTCCTTGGCCGAGTGTCACAGCGCCATTGGGTGCGATGGTGAACTGCACGGCCTCAGCCAGCAGGTTGAAGCCTTCCGGAGCAGTGGTTTCTTCGAGCCAGTAAACCCCCGGATCGATGCCTTCGAGCTGGAACTGGCCGGTTTGCGACGTGATGGGGGAGACCGTGTAGCTGCTGATAACAGCCCCCGGTGCGCCGCTGGCATCGTTGTGGATGGCCCAGGTGGAGCCAGCCATGGGAACCCACGTGGAGTCGGACGATTCGCCAACCTTTTCGATGAGGATCTTGGCTGGTGTCAGGTGCGTGGTTGAGCACTCTGGCGCCAGTGGGGTGGTGTTGGCTGCGCAGCGCAGGGGTGCGACGCTGCCTTCGCCGGTGACGACGTTGACCAGCTGGGCACTCCAGGCACCCTCATTGACGGTGACCTCGTAGCTGAGCGTGGCCGTCTGGCCGGTGCTGAGGCTAAAGGCAGGGGTTGTCAGCGTGGTTGACGGTGCCACAGGCCCGGCCACCGGGATGGGGGTAGCGGTACCGATTGTCAGGACGGCGGAGCCGGGGACGAACGCTGCCTGATCCAAGACGTCGGACAGGTCATCAGTCAGGACGATGCCGTCGATCTGGCCGCGGTTGCTGGAGGCCGTCACGGTGTAGGTGATGGTGTCGCCCGGCTTGACGGTCTGGCCGTTGGAGGCAACCCCATCCACTGTGGCGGTCTTGGTGATGGTCCACCCTGGAACATCGGGTGTGCTGACAGTTGCGGAACAACCGATGCCGGGGGCCGGCGGGCAGGCAGGGTCCACGGTGGGAACCATGGTGGTTGATCCTGGAATCGGGATCGGTCCGCCGCCAGGCATGTTGGGCACGGCGGTCTCAGCTGCAGGCACGATGGTGGCTGTGTTGGAGATCGTTCCGGAGGTATTCGGAGCGACGGTTCCAGTGATGGTGTACGTCAGCGTTCCACCGGTGTTGATCCGGACTGTGCCGGAGACGCTGCCTGAGCCGCTGGGCGCGTTGCACGCTGTGGGGCCGGTAGGGGACAGCGTTGCTGTTCCCGGTGCCGTGACGGCACACGTCCACGTAGCGCCCTGGATGGAAGCGGGCAGGGGGTCAGTGAACGTCGCGTTGACGGCATCGCTTGGTCCGTCGTTGTGGACAACCACCGTGTAGGTGATGGATTGGCCCGGGGTGTACGAGTCCAGGTTGTCGTCCTTAGTGATGGACAGGTCCACAAGCGGGCGAACGGTCAACGGTGCCGTGCCGGGAGAGTACAAGCCGGTGATGGTGGGGAAGTTGTTGACGCAATCCGGGATTGCTGCGCCGGTATTGGCCACACATCCGGAGTTGTTGTAGACGCCGGGGGTGTTGCTGGTGACCGTCACTGTGATGGTGCAGGAAGCGCTGCCTTGAGCGAGGTTTCCGGTGACATCAATGGTCCCGGCCGATACGGTACCCGCTGTGCGAACGCAGGTTCCACCGAGGGGGCCACTGGCGGTCAGGCCGGCGGGGAGATTGTCGACAAAGTGCCACCCGTTCTTGGCCATCAGGTCAGAAGTGTTGGTGACCGTGTAGGTGAGCGTTGTGTTCTGGCCCTGGAAGATTGAAGCAGGGGAGAACGCTTTGTCCAACTGGGGCGTGACGTCCACCAGCTGGGGAAGGTCGAAACCGACGTCGTTGCCGGTGCCGGTCGCAGTCAGGTTACGGACGCGGATGCCGAGCGTGGGCGTCGTTCCGGTCAGTGGGACCTGGATGGCTGCGGACTGGAGCTTGGCCACGCTGAAGTTGGTGTTGTCAACCACGATGACTTGGCGGCTGGCGTCCGCGCAAGGGTCCAGGCTGGTGCCAACAACGTTGGCTACTCCGTTGACCAGGATGGCGAATTCCTGGCTCGCATGGTTGGAGAAGCAGTTCGCCTCACCGAAGATGCCCGAGACGGCGTAGTAGTGGCCGGCGATGGTCGGGATGCTGTTCTTGGTGGTCTGGAGCTGCAGGCCGGCGGCTTGGTTTGAGCTGGGGTCGTTGGTGTATTCGCTAAGGATTTGGTTTTGCCGGGCCTGCGCGTCGGTCATGCCCTGGTATTTGCCCATGGCGAAGGCCATGTTGCCGAGATGGGTAAACGCCCCGTTTCGCAGGCATTGATCGTTGTTGGAGATGCCACCGCCGTTAGCGGGCACCGGAGTCCCTTGCCTGAGGATCCAGCCGTTGCAGGCCCCTGAACCTGGAGACCAGGCAGCGCCAGCGGTGTAGCGCTCAGTCTGCGCCGCAGCACCGCCCGTGTAGATGCCAAGAGGGACCGGGGCCGTGGCAGCGCTCTGGTTCGAGAAGTCTTCGCTGTAGATTTGGATGCCCGGTTGCGTGACGCCGGGTGAACCCGGGGCTGCGGATACGGTAGCTGGCGATCCGACTACTCCGTAGGCCGTCATTCCGACCAGGACCAGAAGCACGGAGGCCATGAGGGCGAACACCGAATGCCCTGCCCTCTCACCCAACCTGCCTCGAACATGAGCACGCATGTGCCCCAACTGCTTCCGCATGAAGTTCCTTTTCCCTGATACCCGGGCGGATCAGACCTTCCTGAGGGCTGCCGCTTTTTTCTTTCCTGAGGTGTAGGTAGGGGCATTTCAGGGATCGTGACGCAAAACGAAGGTGATCTGCATCACCAACAATTCGAGATGTCAAGAGTGGTGGAGGGTGACGCCGTCTGCTTATTTAGACCAGCGGAGCGGGAGCGAGGCGTTGACGAGCAGGAAGGTGAGGACGAAGCAGCCGCAGAGGACCAGCCCTATGTCAGGAGTGAGTTCGTCGTAGGGCACCCCTTCAATCACCCCTGTCAGGCGGACCCGCCGGGTGTAGCCGGAAATCATGAGGCCGGCCGCGGCGGCTGCGATCATGACATAGAGGCGGCCGTTTCCCATCCACCATTGGGGGGTCCGGGCATGGAGCCGCAGGGGTAAGCCCAGTAGTACACCCAGGGCGATGGCAAAGATTGGAAGATGGATCATGGCGAGCAGGACGCCTGAGGCTGTGCCAATCATGGGTGATGCCAGCATGGCCGCAATCCACGCCGCGCCCACAAAAGGATAGGTGATGGCCAGTTGTGCCATCGATGCGACGCCAAGCTTCGCTGTGGCATGGCCGACGTGTGCCGCCGGGTTGGTTTCCCCCATGGCCGCCATTATGCCCGGCCTTACTCGCCTTCTGCGGCCTTCCTTGCACGGTATGCGGCGACGTGGGCTCGGTTGGCGCAGTTTCCGGTGTCGCAGTAGAGCTTGGATCGGTTGCGGCTGAGGTCCAGCACGACGGCGTCGCAGTCATCTGCCGCGCACACGCGCATGCGCTCCATTTCCTTGCTGCGGATGACGTCGATGATGGCCATCGCGGCTTCGGTGCCCATCCGGTCAGCCAGGGGCGCTTCCGGGGTGGTGGCGTGGAGGTGCCAGTCCCAATGGTCATGCTTCACGAGTTGGGGAAGGGCTTTGGCGTCGGCGAGCAACTTGTTGACGGACTTGGCCGCCGTGTCCTCGTCGGCGCTCCAGAGCGCTGCCAGTTCGCTGCGAAGACGCTTGATGCTGCCCAGTTCGGCTGGGGAGTTGACCCGCGAGCCCGTGAACTCTTCAGCGTCCAGGAATGCGTCGAGGTCCTTCGCTGTGGCGAGTGATTCCTCCCCGTTGGCAGCCGTGTTGATCAAATTGACGACGCTGCGGAGTGCAACCTCGGTGTCAGGCGCAAAAAGCACTTTGACTCCTTACATGTTTCGGGAGTACTGTCATGACCATAAGCCCACTTTACTCCTGACAGGAGGCTGCTGTGTCAGCTCCAACGACGAAGGCTGATGCAAAAGGTTTCCTGGCATCAGGACTCGGCATCGCACTCTTTTCTTCTGCTGTCTTTGGCACGTCCGGCTCGTTCGCCAAGTCAATGCTGGAAACCGGCTGGTCACCCGGTGCCGCAGTCGCCGTGCGCCTCACAGGTGCCGCGCTGATCCTGGTGATTCCCGCCGTCGTGGTTCTCCGCGGCCGTTGGCACCAACTCAAGGACAACTGGCTGACCATCCTGCTGTTCGGCCTTATTGGCGTCGCAGGGTGCCAGCTCTTCTACTTCAATGCCGTTGCGCGTTTGTCCGTGGGCGTCGCGCTGTTGCTGGAGTACCTGGCTCCGGTGATGATCGTGCTATGGCTGTGGATTGCCAGTCGACGCAGGCCGCGAGCCCTTACCTCTGCGGGCGCCCTGCTTTCATTGGGCGGCCTGGTGCTGGTTCTCGACCTGACCGGTGCCGTGAAAGTGGACTTCATCGGAGTCCTCTGGGGCATGGCCGCCGCCGTCTGCCTGGTGATCTACTTCTTCATCACCGCCAAGGAGAATGACACTCTTCCGCCGCTGGTGCTCGCATCGGGCGGACTCCTGGTGGGTGCGCTGGTGATGTGGCTGGTCGGCCTGCTGGGGTTGCTGCCCATGACGTTCAGCACCGCGGACACGACCCTCGGGCCATGGACCACTCCTTGGTGGGTGTCCGCCGTGGGGCTCATCGTCCTGGCCACCGTCCTGGCTTACGTCTCCGGAATCATGGCCGCCCGCAGCCTGGGTTCCAAGGTGGCGTCGTTCGTCTCCCTGACTGAAGTGCTCTTCGCCGTCGTCTGGGCGTGGCTGCTCTTGGGTGAACTCCCTGGGCCGATCCAGTTGTTGGGTGGCCTTCTGATTGTTGGCGGTGTGGTCCTGGTGCGCATCGACGAATTGCGCGGCGGCCGCCGGACTGCCCGGGCGTTGGATCACGTCAACGACGTCGAACCCGTCCCCACGGGCTCCGTCACCAAGGCGTCACGGAACTAGGCGGAACTTAAAAGCGAAAGGCCCCCCGGCGGATGTTTTTAAAGGGGGATGAGGAAAAAACTATGTTTTGATCATATTAGAATGGAGAGACGGGTGTTTAATGTCCAAGCTACGGTAGAGAGAGCCCGG
>NZ_JAJOHP010000078.1:0-19796 GCF_021109375.1 Arthrobacter sp. AK01 | reverse complement strand
ACTGATACTATCCCGTCCGGTAATCCCTGGCCCCCCCCCATACGCGGGGGCCCCCCCCCTCCACCCACAAAAAAACCCCCCGGGGGCAGCCTGGTTCCGTTCAAACACACCCCGGCTGCCGCCGTCGTGCGTTGTTCGAACGTTCCGCTACTCCGCGGGCGCCGGGACCGGGAAGAACACCCGGGGGTCCTGCAGCAGTGCGGGGTAGTCGAAATCGGAGCGCTTGATCACGTTGGTGACCTCGAAGTTGCGGGCGAACCGGCCATCGACCGTGATGGGTCGGCCTTGGATGAGCCCGACAGCGAAGGTTTGCCCGCCGTCGAACGGGACAGCGAGCTCAGTCTTGCCGGGCAGGGTGTTGAAGGCCTGCTCCTGTGCCTGGCGTTTCCGAGTCGGCTTCTTCTCGCGCTGCGCGACGGGACGCTTCTTGGGGGCGCCGACGTGCCGGCGGGATTTCTCCTCTGCGTACACAAACTGGTACTCATCAGGGTCTGCGGCCGGGATGGCCTTGGACTTGCCGTGCGGGGGCATGCTGACCGTGGTGAGCTGCTCCGGGCGGAGGTCCTCCACGTTGGCGCGGAGGATCAACAGGGCGTCCTCCTCCGGATCTTCGGGGTGGAACTCGTGCTTGGGTTCCGGCCAGATGTACTCGAGCTTTTCCTCGGCGCCGGGGAAAACATCGGCGTAGAACTTGGGGTCCTTGCCGAGCAGCTTGGAGCGGTGGCTGAGGTGCAGGTCCTCGTGTCCGAGCCATGGCGGCATGATGATCCGGGACGCGTAGTCAGGGTGTGCCGCCTGAGGCGCGAACTCCGCGATGTTGTCCCGCGTGTTGTCCGGGTGGCCGCGTTCCATCCACTCGTCGGCCATCGCGAGGCCATAGAGGGTCAGCGCCGGGACGTGGCCCATCCACATGCGGACGGCGGGGTGCTGCTGCCAACCGTACTCCGGGATCACCAACGCGCGGAGGACCTGGAGTGCTTCGACGCGCTGTTTGCCGAGCCTTGAAGTGTCGAGCGCCGCGGCACTCTCACGGAAATCGGCGAAAGGGAGGAAAGTCTGCATCCTTTCAGTTTGAGGGTGCCGGGCGTGAGAACCAAGTTGAGTGCTCCGGGACACGTGCCATTGATGGGGCCTAGAGTTGCAGGGTGGAAACTTTTGACGAGAAAACTGTCACCACGGCGCCCCCGGTTGCCGAACTGCACCTGCACATCGAAGGGACTCTCCAGCCAGAGCTGATCTTTGCCCTGGCCGAACGAAACGGCATTGAACTGCCGTACGAAGACATCGAAGAACTCCGGGAAAAGTACGAGTTCACGGACCTGCAATCCTTCCTGGACCTCTATTACGCCAACATGGCCGTCCTGCAGACCGAGCAGGATTTCACCGACATGACCCGCGCCTACCTGAAGCGGGCCGCCGCTGGGGGAGTGCGCCACGCGGAAATCATGATGGACCCCCAAGCCCACGTATCCCGGGGTGTGGCGCTGGAGACCTGCGTCAATGGTGTAGCCAACGCGCTGGCGACCTCTGAAGAGGACTTTGGTGTTTCGACCCTCCTCATCGCCGCTTTCCTGCGTGACATGTCCGAGGAATCCGCCCTCGAAGTGTTGGACCAGCTCCTGGCCATGCACGCACCGATCGCGGGCATCGGGCTGGACTCCGCAGAGGTGGGCAATCCGCCGTCGAAATTTGAGCGACTGTACCAGCGTGCCGGCGAGGCGGGCTTGCGGAGGATCGCCCACGCGGGCGAAGAGGGTCCGGCGTCGTACATCACTGAGGCGTTGGACGTGCTTCACGTCGAGCGGATCGACCACGGCATCCGCTGCATGGAAGACACGGATGTCGTGCAGCGGCTCGTCGCCGAACAGGTGCCCCTCACAGTCTGTCCTCTCTCCAACGTGCGGCTGCGCGCGGTGGACAAGCTGGCTGACCACCCGTTGCCGGAGATGCTGGCCATCGGTTTGAACGTCAGCGTGAACTCGGATGATCCCGCCTACTTCGGTGGCTACGTGGATGACAACTTTGAGCAGTTGGCCAAGGTTTTGGAGTTCTCGGTTCCGGAGCAGGCCACGTTGGCGGCCAACTCCATCCGGTCCTCCTTTGCCAGTGACGCCCGGAAGTCGGTGCTGTTGGACGAGGTGACGGAGTGGGTCAAAGCCTCGGTGCCGCACGCCTAGCTGCCGACAGCCGAGACCGGTAAATCACTTGCGGCACCCGGGATGTCACACTCGGTCACGACACACGGTGTTTACCATTTGCAGTCGTGGGAATTAACAATTCATTGGCAAACTGCAATGGAGTATCCACCGTTGAAGGAGAAGCATGGGCGCGAACACCGCCGAGAACACCAACCTTCGTCTGAAGGCCGTACTGGACATCCTCGCTGAAGGCGTGTGGTCCGAGACAACCCTCAACGCCGGCGAAGTCCTGGCCGAAGCGATCGTCCGCGTACCTTTCAATGACCACGAGGCTGAACTCCTCAGTGGCGGCATTCCCCGCGGCCACAAGACCCTCACTTCGGCGTCGGCCAAGCTGGTCAAGGCCGGCTGGCTGGTCAAGGGCCGCTCGGGCTGGACCATTCCGGACGACGGCCTGCGTGCGACGGTCGCCTTCCCGGACGTCTCCGCTTTCGGATCAGCGCTCGACGCCGGAACTCCGGTACCTGCCGACGTTCCGGTTCCGACGGCCCCGCCTGCGAAGCCCCAGGCTAAAAAGGCGGCGGCACCGAAGCGTGCGGTTTCGAAGAAGGCAGCTGAACCCAAGGCCGCGGCGGTGAAGGTCGCGCCGGCAGCAAAGAAGGCCACCACCCGCAAGGCGCCGGACCAGACGAAGGCGGCTGCCGCCGTCGAGACCGTGCCGCAGCCCGGGGCTGTCGCGATTGCCGGTGACTTCAACAAGATCCTTGGAGCACCCGAGGACTGGGCTCCGCAGTACGACGAAGCCCAGATGGAATTCAATCCCTTGGTCCAGGTGTGGACGCTGACGGCTGAACTGCCCGCCGGCTTCTACACCTACAAGATCGCGCTGAACCGGTCGTGGGACGAGAACTACGGTGCGTTCGGTGCCCGCGATGGTGCCAACCACGAGTTGAACCACGACGGCGGCCCGGTCACCATCACGTACAGCCACGTGACGCGGGACATTGTGATCGGCTAAGTCTTTTCGCCGGTTCGAAACCTGCCCTTGTTCGCTTTGCTCACCGTTGAACGGCGAGTGGGACGAACAAGGGCTGGTTTCGTTAAGGTGGGTCCATGACTGACGAAACCGTTCGCCTCACGGCCCGCGTCACCGGCGTTGTCCAAGGTGTGGGTTTCCGCTATTGGACTGCCCGGAAAGCGGACGAGCTCGGCGTGAAAGGGACGGTCCGAAACAACCACGACGGCTCTGTGGAGCTGGTGGCCGAGGGAACTGTCTCCGATGTTGAACACCTCGTGACATGGCTCCAGTCGTCGCTGGCCCCGGGCCGCGTGGCCGACGTTGACTTCAGGGTTTCCGAGGCCACAGGGGAGTTCGATACCTTCCGGATCGTGGATTAGGAGCCGCCGGGGCCCGGTGACGCAGTCATGAGTCCGGATTCCTTGGCAGCCAGGAGCAGTTCCTGGTCATACGCCACCATGGAGTCCACTTGCAATCTGATGGCGGTCGCCAGATGAATTGCGTCCGCACTCCGAAGTTGCCCGGGCAGCGCCGAGGCAAACATCAAATCCGTGCGGGTGACATCTACAAGGTTGAGGCCGGCAAGAACATCGTTGACTGAATCAAAGGGCAGGCTGCGGCGGCGTGCTGCGCAGTGAAGCTCGGTATAGAGGAGCATCGACGTCACCAAGTGGCCTCCCGCGACCCGGACTCCTTGGAGATGGGCGGCCAGGGCTTCGGATTCGTGCTCTTCCACAACAAGCTTCAGAATCGCGGATGTGTCCGCGTAGACGATCACCGATCCCCGCGCAGATCAGACAGGATCCCGGTTGTAGTCATGTCGCTGCTGACGCGGGGCAGGGTGCGGAAGTCCACAGGTGAAGGACTGGCTGGTCGGACACTACCGGCTTGGAGCAGCCGCTCAAAGGGTGAAGCCGACGGGGGAATGAGGGTGGCTGCCACCTCGCCATTGTTGGTGACGTCGATAACTTCGCCATTCCTGACGCGTTCCAGAATCTTACTGCTCTGGTTGCGCAGTTCCCGGTGCGGAATAGTTGTCATCATCACCCTCCGTAGCAATCGTAGCACTGTGCTCAATAGCCGGAGGGCTGGCTTAAAATATATAGACTGGTCTATTATTTAGGCATGGCTTCCTCATACCCCAAAGGACTCGCAACCCGGCAGCGCTTGGTCGACTCCATGCTCGCCCTCATCCAGCTTCACGGCTATCACGGAACGGGGCTCAACACAGTGCTGGCGCGATCCGGGGCCCCAAAAGGCTCCTTGTACTTTCATTTCCCGGAAGGAAAAACCGAACTCGGGATCGCCGCTGTGGCTCTGGCGGGCGATCAATTCGCTGAGCTGATCGGCAGGGCGACCACCACGGCTTCCTCGCCCAACGCCGTGGTCGACACCCTGGTCGCCGAACTCAAGGGCATTCTGGAAGCAAGCGACTATCAAGCCGGTTGTCCGGTCTCGTCCGTTGCCTTGGACACAGCGTCTGGGAATGAGCCGCTCAGGGAGGCATGCGGCCAGGTCTATGACGCCTGGGTCAGCGCAGTGGCCAGCTATCTGGCGACGTTCGGGCTCGGGAAAGAGCAGGCGCAGCCTGTGGCGACATCGATGATCTGCCTGGTGGAGGGCTCCCTCATTCTGTCCCGCGCCCACAAGTCCACCCAGCCCCTGGACGCTGCTGCCGGGACGCTCAAAATGCTGATGACAGCAGTTCACAGCGAGGCCAGCGCATGAGCTCCCGGCACGCTCTGGTATTCGGCGCCACGGGCCACATCGGAAAATGGCTGGTCCGCGAACTCTTGCAGCAAGGCGTGACAGTCACAGCTGCGGTCCGCACGGGAGATTCCTTCCACCGGCTGGCTGGGTGGCTGGCAGGGCACGACGCCAACGGAACCGCAACGCAGGTACTCGTGGACTTCAGTGCGGGCGACTTGGGCCTCGATCCGACGTCGGACGATTTCGGGTCCGTGACTGAAGTCCACAACGTCGCCGGCGCCTTCGCCTTTGGCATGACTGCCGAGGCGGCCTATGCCGCGAACGTGACCAGCGCCGAGCGTGTGGTTCGCTTTGCCGCGAAGCTGCCGGCGCTGACCAGGTTGGTGCATCTGTCCGGTTACCGGGTGGGCGGCCAGGACCCGGCCGAGGTGCCATGGGATGACTCCCGCCGCGCCAAGGACTACAAGCGCCTGGGCGCTTACGAGGGGTCCAAAGTGGAATCGGACGCCGTAGTGCAGGCAACCGCGCGTTCCTTGGGCGTCCGGTTCACCATGGTCAACCCGGCCACCGTGATCGGGGATTCCGTCAATGGCGAGTCCGGGCAGGTGGTGGGCCTCGCCGCCAGCGTGCTGGAGCTCTTCCGTGGAAAGCTGCCCGTGCTGCCGGGCAATGAGCGCACGTTCGTCCCGGTGGTCACGGCCGACTATCTGGCTTCGTTCATGGCGCTGGTCCCCACCACGCCCGAAGCGGAAAATGCCTCCTACTGGGTGCTCGACGACGCCACACCCCCGTTGCCGGAGCTGCTGGGGATGCTGGGGGAGCACCTCAACGTTCGGGTCCCACGGCTGAAGATCCCCAGCGCCTTGCTGAAGAAGCTGCCCGCCAAGCTGACTGGGGCAGACCCGGAGACGTTGTCGTTCCTGTCCGACGATGGATATCCGACGGCGGACGCGGTCGCCTTGGCGGAGGCGGGCGGGTTGCGCCACCCGCCTGTCGAGACTGCCTTGAAGCGCTGGGCCGACTATTTGGTGGCGGCCGTACCTGCAGCAAGAGAGGGCCGCGTAGCCTCGATGTAGTGCTCCAGCGGCTTCAAAGCCGGCTGCGATGAGGCATCCCGAACAGCGTCCGCGCCCACGGCGTTGGCCACGGCCAAAGCATGCGCATAGTCCAGGCCGAACTGGACGGCCAGGACCAAGGCAGCGCAGAAAGCATCCCCGGCTCCGATGGTGTTGGCAATGTCCGTGACACGTACGGCCGGGGCCTCGGCGACCCGTTCGCCGTCGACGAAGATCGCCGAGCCGTCGCCACCGTACGTGACGGCAACCAAAGGCGCGTTGCGAAGGGCCGGGATCAGCTCATACTCAGTCTCGTTCACGATCACCAGGTCGCACCGCTCCAGGAGCTCAGGGAGGATCGGCGCTGCAGGGGCGGCGTTCAGGGCGAAGAATCCTTTGGCCAGCCGAGCGGCTTCCAGGACAACGTCCTGGTCGACTTCGAGTTGGCAGAGGACAGCCTCTTCGGCGCCGAAAGTGACACCGTCCAAGGCCACGGAGCCGTTGGCGCCGGGGCAGACGACAATCTGGTTTTCGCCGTCGCTGTCCACCAGCACCAGTGCTGTTCCCGTGGCCGCATCCACCCGGGCAATGTCCTGAACGTCGACGCCGGCACCTGCCATTGCCGTGATGAGGCTGAGTCCGGCGTCGTCTTGGCCGACTGCCCCCACCATGCGGGACGTGCCCGCGAGCCGGGCCGCCGCTACCGCCTGGTTGGCGCCCTTGCCGCCGGGCTGCTGGCGGAGGACGCCGCCGCCGACCGTTTCACCCGGCGATGGGAGCCGGCCCGCGGTGGCCGTGATGTCGAGGTTGATGCTGCCCACCACGGTAAGGGAAGAGGGCGCAGCAGGCTGGGGGGACGTGCTCATGGAAGGTCCTTTTCGGGAGTAAGACAGGGAAAGAATCAGGAGGACTGGATGACGGAGAGGTGCCCGGCCTTGGCTGCCACGAGGCATTTGGCGAGGTAGAACTCGTTGCCGTTCCGGCGTACGTATTGGGTGAGGACCAGTACGGGGTCCGAGGGGCGGAGTCCCAGCAGCTTGGCGCGGCTGGGACCGGCGGTACTAAGGCTGATCTGGCATTCGCCGGGGCCAAGGGAGGCACCGGGAAGTCCGGCGAGGACCTCCAGCAGCGTGGAGGCCGAAAGTGTGGGAGCCTCTGCCGCTTCCGCGAGGGCCTCAGCTTCGGGGATTCCCTGCGAGACATTTTCCTGCAGGTGCGCCACGGGCTCGCCGTTCCGGATGAGCACGCTTTCCCAGAACCACACGTCTTCGTCCGGTTGGACGCCGATACCAGGCGCCACGAATTCAGACGCCGGTTGCTTGATGGCGGCTACGCGTTTGACCTGGATGTCCTGGTCGGGGCCACCAAGAAGCTGATCGAACGGGCGGATGTGTTCAATGCCGATGCGGGGGAGTGAATCGGCCACGAACCGCCCAACGCCGCGTCGTGCCCGGGTCAGGCCGTCCTCTTCCAGCAACATCAGCGCTTCCCGGATCACGGTTCGGCTGACGTCCATCATGGTGCCCAGCTCGGTTTCCGTGGGGAGCAGCGAACCGGGCGGCAGGATCTTGGTCCGGATGGCTTCGGCGATGCGGGAGTAGGCCGCGACGCGCAGGGGCTGCCCTGGTTGGGTGGCGATGGGTCGGGACAGGAACTGGACGGCATTGTCGGTCAAGGGTGCCTCACTTGAGATGGGTTACCGATACTGTACCGGATGACTGTGACAGGTTGCACAAGCTCGTAATACATGCTTGTATAACAACTCACATCTCATGGCGCCGCCCCGCGCCTCGGACAAAGGAGTTTGATGTGAACATCCCCACCGCCACAGGCCAGCAGACTGTGGACCCGCAGGCCCCAGCCGCAACCGAACCTGCCAAAGCCGCGGAGCACGGCCGCTTCCAAGGCAAGGCCGCCGCGCTGCTCATCACCACGCTGGTGCTTGCCGTGCTGGCCTTCCAGCTCAACGCCAGCATGATCACCCCGGCACTCCCGCACATCGGCTCCTTCTTCGGCGAGACACCCGAGGCCGTGGCGCAAGTGCAGTCGATGTTCTTCCTCGCCGGCGCCATCTCCGGTCCTGTGATCGGGCGCTGGAGCGACTTCATCGGCAGGCGCAATGCACTGCTGTTGGTCCTGGCCATCATGGGTGCCGGCACTGTGCTCTGCATCTTCGCGCCCACACTCCCGCTGCTGGTCACCGGCCGGTTCATGCAGGGTGTCTCCAGTGCCATCTTTGCGCTCTCCTACATCGTGCTCAACGAGTACTTGCCCGCCCGACTCTTCGGCACCTCGATCGGCATCATCGCTGCCATCAACGGCGGCGTCGGTGGCGTTGATGGCTACTTCGGTGGGCTCATGGCCGAGACCCTTGGCTTTCAGTCGATCTTTGTTGCCGTGCTGGTACTGGCCGCGATCGCCGTCGTCTGCGTCATCAAAGTGGTGCCCGGCGGCAAGTCCGCCGTCGCTCCGGGCCGGATGGACTGGTGGGGCGCAGGTTCCTTGTCCGTATTCCTGGTCTTCATCACCTACTTCGTCTCCACGGGTTCCTCCGCCGGCTGGACCTCGCCTGCCGCACTAGGCTTGCTCGCCGGCAGTATCGCGTCCTTCACCGCTTTCTGGCTCATCGAAAAGAAGCGCGAAACCCCGCTGGTGGCAGTCCACCACCTCCGTTCACGCCAGGTCTGGCCCGTTATCGCCACCACCGTGCTGACGCTCGCGGGCATCTTCGCCATCATCAACTTCACCGTGGTGCTGCTGAGCCAGGACAAGGAAAACGGCTTCGGACTGACCGCCTCGGTGGCCGCACTGCTGTTCCTGACTCCTGCCGCGCTCATCGGTGTGTTCGCTGCTCCGCTGGCCGGTTGGATCGCCGACCGACGCGGCTGGATCAAGACGGTCCGCGTCGGCACCGCCACCAGCCTGGCCTGCGCCATCGTCGCTGCCCTGTTCGCCCACAACCAGATCTCTGTCCTCATCGCCATCGCAGCGCTGGGCATCTTCTACAACGGCTTCTTCCTGACCGCCATCAACGGCCTCTCCGTCCTGCTGTCGCCCAAGGAAGCGCCCGCCGCTTTGCCTGGCATCAACGGTGCCTCCTTCGGTATCGGGGCGAGCCTCGGCGTCGTAGTCGTCGCCCCGTTCGCGGGTCTGGGCACCGCAGCCGGGTACTCCACGGCCCTCTGGATTTCGGTGTCCATCACGGCCCTCGCCTTCGTTGTCAGCCTGTTCATCGCCGCTCCCAAGGGCGAAAAGATCTAGCGCACGACGCCGGCACGCGGCTCCCGCGTGCCACTCACCGCAGCTTCGCACCACTCCACAGAACAAGCCGTCCGCTCCACCTGAAACGAGAGACCATGACACAGCGCCCCATGACAACGGGCACCGCCGCCCCCTTCTTCCTTGACTGCGATACCGGCATCGATGACGCCCTCGCCCTGGCCTACCTCCTGGCCTCGCCGTTGGCGGACCTCGTGGGCATCGGCACAGTGAGCGGCAACGTCAGTGCGGCCGGCGGAGCCCGGAACACCTTGGACCTGCTGAACCTGGCCGGCCACCCGGACATCCCCGTGGCGATCGGTGCGCACGATCCGCAGGTAGGTACTTTCCACGGCGGTGCACCGCATGTCCACGGGGACAACGGCATCGGCGGCGTGGACCTGGTTTCTTCGGACCGCGAACCGGTCCAAGCTTCTGCTGCGGAACTCCTTGTCCAGTTGGCCCACCAGTACGCGGGGGAACTGCGTCTGGTGGCCATCGGTCCGCTGACCAACATCGCCGAAGCCCTGCGCCTGGAACCCAAGCTGCCTGAGCTCATTGCCGAGGTCACCATCATGGGCGGAGCGGCGCTGGCGCCGGGGAATATCACCCCGGTGGCCGAAGCCAACATCGCCAATGATCCCGAAGCCGCCGCCGAGGTCCTGGCGGCTGACTGGAACGTGACCCTGGTACCCCTGGATGTCACCATGACCAACGTCCTGGAGGAGAACCACCGCCAGGAACTGCTCGCCTCGGAGCACCCGGTCTCGCAGGCGCTTGGTGAGATGCTGGGTTACTACTTCGGCTTCTACGTGGATATTTTCGGCCGGGCATGCTCGGCGATGCACGATCCCCTCGCTGCCGCCATTGCTGTCAGGGGAGTGGAGCTCGCCGTGGCACCCACGGTCCGGGTCCAGGTGGACACCACCGACGGACCGGGCCGCGGCCAGACGGTCTGCGATCTTCGCGGACTCTACGTCGGACTGCCGGATCAGCGCGGTGCCCGCTGCCGCGTGGTCCTGGAAATCGGTGAGGACTTCGCGCCTCACCTGCTGGGTACCCTGCAGGCAGCCTGGCTTTCCGAGGAGCAGGAGACTGTGCCCGTCGCCTAACTGGCGGGAAACTGAAGGATTGACGACGACGGCGGCAGCGGCCCGCCGTCGTCGTTCGCCTTTAAGCGGTGCTGTCCTTGGCCGGCTACGCGTACATGAGCGAGCCGGGTGTGGTGAGCTTCTGCCCGGTTTCGAGCCAGGTCTTGAGGCCGGAGAGGATCATCGGCCAACCGCCGTAGAGCTGGTCGTTTGCGCCTTCGCGGAGCTGATCGTGCGTGACTGTGAGATGGCATGAATCGCCGACGGGCTCGATTTCCCAGGTGATCCGCGAGGTTCCCTCGGCCTTCACATCCTCGCCCCAGAGTGCGCGCATGGTTTGGACGAGGCGGCGCGGGGGATCGACTTCGATGTTCTCGCCCTCGCCGAGCGGTGCGTCTGCTTTCACGTTGTGCATCTCGAACCGGCTGCCCGGCGTCCAATCCGACGTCAAGGTGTTCCCGAACTGGTACTTGCTGCGGATTTCGCTGTCCGTGATGGCTTCCCAGAGCAGTTCCGGAGTGGTCTTGATGTAAATCTCGAAGATCTTTTCCATGGGACTTTCCAATCTGGATTTGAGGTCGCTGAGGGCAGCGGCCCATGGTTCTGCGTATTTACTCACCCAACGATCGTGGATGAGGCGGATGGGTACCGGGTTCAGGAAGTGCAGCTTTTCGCGTCCCCGACGGCGGGTGACCACTAATCCCGCATCCTCCAGCAGCTTGAGGTGCTTGGCGATGCCGAAACGGGTCATCTCGAACCGGGCTCCGAGGGCTGTGGCGGGTTGGCCATCCTCGCGGAACAGCTCATCGAGCAGTTCTCTGCGGGTTGGGTCTGCCAAGGCCTTGAACACGGCGTCCATGGCATCAGAATAGGTGACTATTTGGTCACGTGTCAACGGTTTTCTGCTGCAAGGTTTCGCAGGGTCTTTAGGCTCCGATAGTTTCCACGGAACATCGGAAACTTGATAGCACCATGACTCCCTTTCGCCCGTAACTACGGCAGAATCTCACTCCGAAAGTCCCCGCATCAGGCTGAAATCCTTGAATTTGAGCCGTTGATGTCACTTCCGGGTTTCCGATACCCATCTGTTGTTATTGCGTAAACTTTACGATAGTTTCTCACTGTGATGTGCGTCGCACTTTGGTTCAGGGCGACGAAGGCCGAGTGAAGGACAATGATGACCATCCACCCTGACGACTTGCGGACTGCCGAGGCGCGGCTGCAACGATTGCATCAACGACTAGGCGGCATTGCCTACGGCGGGGATTACAACCCGGAGCAGTGGCCACGCGAAGTGTGGCTCGAGGACGCCAAGCTCATGCAGCAAGCCGGAGTGAACCTGGTGACCCTGGCGGTCTTCTCATGGAGCCGGCTGGAAACCAGCGACGGAGTTTTCGACTTTGCCTGGCTGGACGAGGTCATGGACCTGATGCATGAACACGGCATCGGCGTCGACCTGGCAACACCGGACGCCGTACCACCGGCCTGGCTCGTGGAGCAGCACCCCGACATCATGCCGGAGCGCGCCGATGGCAGCATCTTCGGCTTCGGATCGAGGCAGCACTTCGACGTCTCCCATCCCGTATACCGGGCCAAGTCGCTGGCACTCGCGGAAAAGATGGGGGAGCGCTACGCCAGCCATCCCGCACTGCGCATGTGGCATATCGGCAACGAATACGGTCCAGCTTCCTACGGTCCATGGGCGGAGAAAGCCTTCCGGGCATGGCTGCAGCGGAAGTACGCATCGCTGGAGGAACTGAACGAGGCCTGGAGCACCGCCGTGTGGGGCCAGCTCTACTCTGACTGGAAGCAGGTACGTGTCCCCGCCCAGCCCCGCACCTGGTCCAACCCCTCACGCCGCCTGGACTTCCACCGCTTCACCTCGGACAGCATGCTGGAGCACTTCACGGCCGAGCGGGATGTCATCCGCCGGCACAGCCCGGACTTGCCGATCCTCACCAACTTCATGCGGTTCTACAAGACCAACGACTATTGGGCCTGGGCGGCCGAGGAAGATGCTGCAGCCCTGGATATCTACCCGGATCCGCGCGAGGAAGATGCCCACATTGCCGCCGCGTTGAACTTCGATCTCATGCGCTCATTGCGTCACGGCCAACCGTGGATGGTCATGGAGCAGGCCACGGGAGCTGTCAGCCAATGGTCCGTCAACGTCTCCAAGCTGCCAGGCAAGATGCGCCTGGGCTCCTATCAGGCCATTGCGCAGGGCGCGGATTCCATCCTCTTCTTCCAGTGGCGCCAAGCCAAGGGCGGAACGGAGCGGTATCACTCGGCCATGGTGAACCATGCTGGCCCGAACACGCGGATCTTCCGTGAAGTGTGCCAGCTGGGACAGGAACTCACGTCATTGGGTGATCTGACCGGGACCAGGTCCACAGCCAAGGCCGCGATCGTCTTCGATTGGGACTGCTGGTGGGCTCTGGAACTGGGCAACTCGCCGCGTTCCGACCTGAACTACGCCCAGGAAGTCCTGCGTTTCTACCGACCGCTTTTTGACGCCAACATCACCGTAGATTTCGTCAACGCCAACAGCGACCTGTCCGGGTACAACCTGGTGATCATGCCGGCGTCGTATCTGCTGACGGACGCCGCCGCCTCCCGGTTCGAGAACTACGTGGCCGGCGGCGGACGGCTGGTGGTCTCATACCTGTCCGGTGTCGTGGACCAGGACAACACCATCCGACTCGGCGGCTACCCAGGGGCCCTGCGGAACGTTCTGGGCGCGTGGAGCGAGGAAATGCATCCGCTCGCCGGGGATGGTGAACAAGTAAAGCTCTCAACGCCCGACGGCGGTACCTCCTCCGCGAGCTACTGGACTGAGCACCTGCACGCCGGGACGGCCGAAGTCCTGGCCAGCTACTCGTCGGGCCGTTTGGCGGGGTCGCCCGCGGTCACCCTCAACACCTTTGGCCGCGGAACTGCACTGTACCTGTCGGCACGGGTCGATGCCGGGCTCCTCAACCAGTTCCTCGACGACGAACTCCGCGCTGCGGGCGTGGAGCCGGAACTCAAGGCACCTACGGGAGTCCAGGTCCGCCGTCGTGCTGGCAGCAGGGCTGACGGCACCGCCAAAAGTTTCCTCATGGTGCTCAACCACAACGACGCGCCGTCCAGCGTGGACGTGCTCGACGGCGGCACGGACCGGATCAGCGGACGCCCGGTTAAGGGGTCGGTTGAGATCCCGGCGAACGGCGTCCTGATTCTCGACGAAGCAGCAGAACGGGCGGCGGACTGATGGCATTACGACTGGACGTTCCGCCCAAAGCGGTCGCGGGCCCCGAACCAGGCTCGGCAAAGAAGCGTCGCGACAAGCCCGGAAGCTGGAAGCTGGCCATCAAACGCGATTGGCGTTTGTACACGCTGCTGGCGCTGCCGCTGCTGTACCTCTTGATCTTCAGGTACTTGCCGATGGCGGGCAACGTGATTGCCTTCCGCCAGTTCCAGCCCGGAGGCAGCATCTTCGGTGAGAAGTGGGTTGGCCTCAAATACGTCACCCTCTTCATCAACGATCCCAGCTTCTGGCAGGCATTCCAGAACACCATCATCCTGGGTGTTCTGACCTTGGTGTTCTGCTTCCCGATGCCCATCATCTTCGCGCTTCTGCTCAACGAGTTGAGGTCGCAGAAGTTCAAGAAATTCGTGCAGACGGTGGCCTACCTGCCGCACTTCATGTCCGTGGTGATCATCGCCGGCATGATCCTGCAGAACTTCTCCATGAACGGCACCGTGAACCAGATTGCGGAATCCCTGTTCGGCACCACGGTGAATTTCACCCAGGACCCCGGCTGGTTCAGGCCCATGTACATCAGTTCCGAGGTGTGGCAGACCATGGGCTGGGGAGCGATCCTCTACCTTGCCGCGCTGACGAGGGTGGACGAGTCCCTCTATGAGGCGGCCCGCATTGATGGCGCCAACCGCTGGCAGCAGACCTGGCACGTAACGCTTCCTGCCATCAGGCCCACCATCATCACGCTGCTCATCCTGAACATCGGCACGTTCATGGCGGTTGGATTCGAGAAGATCCTCCTCATCTACAACCCGCTCAACTACGCAACCTCAGACGTCATCTCCACCTACCTGTACCGGGTAGGCCTGGAATCCAGCAACTTCAGCTATGCGGCTGCCATCGGAATGTTCGAATCCGTCATTGGCCTCACGCTGATCCTCTCAGCGAACGCGATCTCCAAGCGCGTCGCAGGAACGAGCCTGTGGTGAACAAGACAGCTACTGCAATTCGGGGCGTTGCAGCCCAAGGTGTCCTGGTGAAGGACATGAAAGTCTCCCGCGGCATGCGGATCTTCCGGGCTTTCAACCTGGTGTTCCTGTTACTGGTGGTGTTCCTGACGGTGTACCCGTTCCTGAACATCATTGCGCAGTCGTTCTCCAGCGAAGGGTTCATCAACGCCGGGCAGGTCAACCTGTTCCCGATGGGGTTCAACACCGAGACCTACAAGTTGATCCTGGCCGACTCCACGTTCTGGAACAACTACGGCAACACAGTCCTCTACACGGTGGTGGCCACGGCGATTTCCATGGTGCTCACCACGGCCTTCGCGTACGCCATCGCCAAGAAGGACCTGAAAGGCCGGAGCGTCTTCATCGGCCTCGCGGTGTTCACCATGTTCTTCAACGGTGGGCTCATCCCCAACTACGTGCTCATCAGTTCCATGGGAATGCGGGACTCCATCTGGGCCGTGGTGCTGCCGAACGCCATCAGCGTGTTCAACCTGCTCATCATGAAGTCGTTCTTCGAGAACATGCCCCGCGAACTGGAGGAAGCGGCATCGATTGATGGGCTCACGCAGTACGGCATCCTCTTCCGGGTGGTGCTGCCGCTCAGCAAAGCCATCATGGCCACCATGGTGTTGTTCTACGCCGTGGCCAACTGGAACTCCTGGTTCCAGGCCTTCCTCTACCTCGACAATCCGGATCTCTTTCCGGTCACCATCTACTTGCGCAACATGATCGCCGGAGTCACCACAGCGGGCTCGGCCGGCGGCACAGCGGAAAACGTCGGCCAGATCGCCGCCAACATCCAGTCGGTCACCATCGTCCTGACCGTCATCCCCATCCTTTGTGTCTACCCCTTCGTCCAGAAGTACTTCTTCTCGGGCGTGATGCTCGGCTCCGTCAAGGAATAAGCCTTATGAAAGGACATCCAATGATCCACACACCTGAGTTCCGCCGGAGGGATTTCCTTGGACTCGCATCCGTTGTCACCATCGGATTGATGATGACCAGTTGCGACGCGGAAACCACCGAAAAGGTGGACACGTCCAAGTCGCGCAATGGCGCTATGGACAGCTTCGGCGTCGGTGACACGTTCAAGGCGACGGTGCCGTTGACCTTCACCTTCCTCTTCTCCGATCAGCCAACCTACCCGTACAAGAAGGACTGGCTGCTGCTCACCAAGATGGCCAGCGACAACAATGTCACGTTGGAACCCACCATCGTGCCCAACAGTGACTACGAACAGAAGCGCAGCCTGCTGATCAGCTCCGGCAGCGCACCGGAAATCATTGCGAAGACCTATCCGGGCCAGGAGTCCGCGTTTGTCTCCGCCGGTGCAATCCTGCCGGTCAGCGACTACGTGGACCTGATGCCGCACTTCCAGGAAAAAGTGAAGAAGTGGAAGCTCGAACCTGAGATTGAAGCCCTGACCCAGGAAGACGGTAAGTACTACGTCCTGCCCGGCCTGCACGAGGAACTGTGGCCGGACTACTCACTGTGCTTCCGCAAGGATGTGCTGAAGAAAGAGGGCCTTTCGGAGCCGACCACCTGGGACGAATTCCGCGAAGTGCTGCGGTCGCTCAAGAAGGCCTATCCCGACGTCGTGCCTTTCTCTGACCGCTTCAAGGGCGACAGTGTCCTCAATATCGGCGCACCTTCCTTCGGAACCGTGGCAGGTTGGGGGCTGGTGGACGGACTGCTGTTCGATGAAGACAAGAAGGAATTCGGCTTCGCGGCAGGCTCGGACAAATTCAAGGAACTGGTCACCTACTTCAACTCCCTGGTCTCAGAAGGGCTGATGGACCCCGAGAGCTTCACCCAGACCGACGACTCCGCGATCCAGAAGTTCGTGTCGGGCAAGTCCTTTGTGATCAGCGCGAACTCGCAGAACGTCATCACGTACCGCACCTCGATGGAGCAGTCGTTGGGCAAGGGCAACTTTGAGATCGGCAAGATCACCGTTCCGGGAGGCCCGGCCGGCGACATCATCGGTGGTACCCGTCTTGAAAACGGGCTCATGCTGAACTCGTCCGTGAAGGACAAGGACAGCTTCGTGGCGCTCATCCAATACATCGACTGGTTGTTCTATAGCGACGCCGGGCAGGAATTCAGCAAGTGGGGCGTGGAAGGCACCACCTTCACCAAATCCGGCGGTAAGCGTCAGCTCGCAGCTGACATCAACTTCCAAGGACTCAACCCGGCAGGCAGCAAGGACCTGAGGGTGGACTACGGCTTCTCCGGTGGCAACTTCGCCTACGGAGGCGCCACGGAGCTTCTGCACTCCACCTTCAACGACGAGGAACTGGCTTTCCAGAAGGCCATGAAGTCCAAGAAACCGCGTGCAGTTGCACCGCCGGTGCCGTTCAGCGACGTCGACCGTGAGCAGGCCACCCTGGCCCTGACCCCGCTTAAGGACCACGTCAAGCAAAATGCCCTGAAGTTCATTACCGGACAGCGGAGCATCAGCGAGTTCGATGCCTACGTCAAGGAGCTCGACAGCAAGGGCCGGACTAAATACGTTGAGCTGGCGAACAAGGCCTACAAGGCATACGCGGACAAGAAGTAGTTCTTCTGATGGCCGCGAAAGAGGCACAGTACGGATCCGGGCCGTTGTTCAAGGCGGCCAGCACCGTGTACGGCGTCATGGTGGGTGGCGCGTTGCTGGTGCTGGCCAACCTCTTGGTGGTGCTCATGCCGCTGCTGCTGGGGGTGGTTGGTCCTGCTGCGTTGCTGGGTTTCGTGTTGGTTGGACCCTCCGTTGTGGCTTCCTGCTACGCCTTCAATCGGCTTTTGGCAGGCGAGGACAGCGGTGTATTCAACGACTTCATGAAGTCGTACCGGAGCAACTTCGTCCAGGCAGTGGTGGTGTGGCTGCCCTATGCCGCCCTCCTTGCAGTCATCGGCGCGAATCTCACCAGCCTGCCGGGCAGCAATCCTGAAACGGTTGCTGCCCGGATCGGGCTGGTGGGGCTCGGGGTCCTGGTGGGCACGGCTGCCGTTCACGCGATGCTGCTGCTGGCCCGGTTCAGTTTCCGCACGCTGGACATCTACCGGCTGTCCATTTACAGCATTGGTGCGCGGAAGCGGGTAGCACTCGGGAATGCGGGGATCCTCTTTGTCGCGGGATTCGTGCTGATGTCCACCACTGTGTGGTTGATCCTGTTCTTCTGCGGCCTGATCGTCTATCTGCTGTGCCTGAACTCCCGGCCACTGCTGGCGTTTGTGGAGAAGAGGTTCACCGTGGCCGCAGAAGTTTCCGCACACGGATCCTCCCCGGTGGGCTAGAGGTTCGTCCGCACCACAGCACCTTGGGCGATCACCGTGCTGACCTTTTCCAAGGCCGAGCCATCGGTCAGGGGATCCGAATCCACCACCACGACGTCCGCCATGGAGCCGCGGACCAAGCGACCAACGTTTTCGCCGCGTCCCAGCAAACGCGCCGCATTGGTGGTGGCTGCCTGCAGCGCCTCCAACGGCGTCAGCCCGGCTTCGGTGAGCAAGCGCGCTTCCGTGCCGATCGGCGTCACATCCGTTCCGAAGGAGTCGGTGCCGGCCACAATCGTGACTCCAGCGTCCTTGGCTGCGCGCACTGCGGCCTGAAGAATCGGGGTGTACTCCGTTCCGCGTGCGGCCAGGATCGGGTTGGAGGAGCGGGCCATGCTGGTGATGGCGTCCATGGTGGGTGTGAAGAACGTGCCGCGCCGAGCCATCTCCTGGATGGTCTTTTCCGTCATGAAGACGCCGTGCTCGATGCTGCGCACTCCCGCGCGGACTGCTCCATCGATTCCTTCGGCGCTATAGGCATGGCAGAGGACACCGGCGCCCTTAGCTGCCTTGACGATCGCACCGATCTGGTCCACGTTGTAGACCAACTCGCGGGGATCCTGTTCGGGAAGGCCAGCCCGCGGGTTGGCACGGGTCTTGATGACTTCGGCTCCGCGCTTGAGGTTGATGCGGGTCAGGTACGCGAGGTCCTGCGGCTCCTTGACGCCACCACTGAGCGTCGCCAAGGGTGCCAAATCCGGATCAGCCAGGAGGGAATCTCCCTGATCCGGTGAGATAAACAGCCCCGCCGGAGTCATCCGGGGGGAGAGGCCAGGAGCCCACGACGGCAGGGCGGCGAGGGCAATGTCCTGGTAGAAAGTGCTCGAACCGCTGCGTACGCTGGTGGCTCCGCCTTGCAGGAGGGCGCGGGCATCGGCCAGTGCGTTGGCGTGGACGTGGGCATCGACGAGCCCTGGAAGGACCCATTTGCCCGAGGCATTGAGTCGACGGGCACGGTTGGCGACGGCGGCAACAGCTCTACGTGTTTCGTCCCGGGTGCCGACGGCGGTGACCTTGCCGCCGTCGAGCACTACCACCCCGTCTGTCACAGCACCGCCGGTCTTCGGGTCCACGACTGTTCCACCCTCGATGATGAGCGCCTTCGTGGTCAGTGGACGGCCGGGATAGTTCGGGCCCGAGGGGGCGTTGTCCGCAAGGGCAGCAGGCGCCGATGCCAGCTGCGCAGCGATGCCGGCCACGGAGATGCCAGCCAGAGCTGCAGCTCCCGCGAGGATGCCTCGGCGGGGCAACTCACCTTGGGGTTTGGGTGCTGAGGTGTGATCGTGAAGGCACATTGTTGGACTCCTGGGGAACGAGCTGCTGGGCCGCTACTTGGCCGCGGTTTAGCATTTGGTATTCCAGAATGCCTCACCTTCGTAGCGTGACGCAAGCAATAGCAATGAACTTTGCGCTGCTATTGAATGCTTGGTATGCCAAAACGTGGGTCGGATTGTTGGGGACGTTGGGATCCTCTTCATCGCGGTTTCGTCCTGATCCCCACAAGCCTCTGGGCTGACTCTGTTCGTGGGCGGCTCCATCGTCAAGCTGCTGTGCCTGAACTCCCGGCCGCTGCGGGTACGTGGAGCTGAAAAGTTCCCCGTGGCCGCATCGGCAGTTGGCGAGTTACGCCGCAGGACTCGGCGCTGTCTGCAGGTCGCAGGTCGCAGGTACGTGTTCGGGGCGGGCACGCGCCGCTGTTTGCAAGTCGCAAGCATGGCGCAGGGCGCAGGAACATGTGCGTGCCCCGTGCGGGCATGCGCCGGCACGGGGAAGGCAGCCCGGAAGCGAACAAAGTGTCGCCTGGCCCTCCCAATAATCCGACCCCAAAGTTAATCCGCCCCCAAAGTTCACTCTCACCCACGCCCGCGGAGCATCCTCCGCAACACCCTTATGTTCTGTGGGGTGTGTGGTGGTGGTTGCGTCGGGGTGTTTGTTGGGGGTCGATGTGGGGTGG
>NZ_JAJOHP010000077.1:0-20371 GCF_021109375.1 Arthrobacter sp. AK01 | reverse complement strand
TGTTGATGGTTTTTCTTTTGTGGGTGGGTTTGCGCTCTCCAGGCCCCACTTTCGTTTAGGTAGGGGCGCGCGGTCAGCTGTTTCTTCCGGCCGCGGCGCCGGCCCCGGCGTTTTTGCCCTGACTAGGCTGAGGCCAAGCCAATGGCTTGTCTGCAGTAAGTCCCTGGACTCACAGAACGGTGGGAGTTGTGAAACTCGAATTGAAGGGGATCTCGAAAGCCTTCGGGACCTTCTACGCCAACCAAGACATCGACCTCGTGGTCGAATCCGGCCAGATCCATTGCCTCCTCGGCGAAAATGGTGCCGGCAAATCAACCCTCATGAACGTGCTGTACGGGCTCTATGAGCCCACGGCTGGCCAGATCCTGGTGGACGACCAGCCCGTCAACTTCCGCGGCCCCGGTGATGCAATGGCGGCAGGTATCGGCATGGTGCACCAGCACTTCATGCTGGTCCCCGTTTTCACAGTGGCGGAAAACGTGGCCCTCGGCGCGGAACCGACCGCTTTTGGCGGCATCCTCAGCATGGATGAAACCCGTAAGAAGATCCGGGAGATTTCCGATAAATACGGCTTCGACGTGGACCCCGACGCCTTGGTGGAGGATCTTCCCGTGGGCGTTCAACAGCGCGTGGAGATCATCAAGGCACTGGTGCGCGAAGCCAAAGTCCTCATCCTGGACGAACCCACGGCTGTCCTGACGCCGCAGGAAACCGATGAACTCCTGGACATCATGCGCCAACTCAAAGCCGGCGGCACGTCCATCGTCTTCATTTCGCACAAGCTGCGTGAAGTGAAGGCTGTCTCGGACGTGATTACCGTCATCCGCCGCGGAAAAGTGGTGGGCGACGCTCCTCCGTCTGCCTCGGCCACCGAACTGGCCTCCATGATGGTGGGCCGCCCGGTCAGCCTGAGCTTGAACAAGGCTCCCGCACAGCCGAAGGAAACCACGTTTGTCGTGGAGAACCTGACTGTTCGCGCGGCCAATGGCACCAACGTGGTGGATGGGATCAGCTTCACTATCGCCCAAGGCGAGATCCTCGCCGTCGCGGGTGTCCAGGGAAACGGCCAAACCGAACTGACCGAAGCCATCCTGGGCGTGCAGGAGCACGTCACAGGTTCGGTGACCCTGGACGGCAAGCAACTGCTGGGCCTTCCGGTCAAGGACGTATTGCGTTCGGGCGTCGGTTTCGTCCCGGAGGACCGTACCGTCGATGGACTGGTTGGGCCGTTCTCCGTGGCAGAGAATCTGGTACTGGACCTGTATGACCAGGCGCCGTTCGCCAGTGGCATCAGCATGAAGCCGGCCAAGGTTGCCGAGCATGCCAAAGCCAAGATCGACGAATTCGATATCCGTACCCCTTCCGCAGGGTCGGCCGCCGGAACACTGTCTGGTGGCAATCAACAAAAAGTGGTCATGGCTCGCGAGTTGTCCAGGCCGTTGCGCTTGTTCATCGCCAGCCAGCCAACCCGTGGCGTGGATGTTGGCTCCATCGAGTTCCTGCATAAGCGCATCGTTGCCGAGCGGGACGTCGGAACGCCGGTCATGATCGTGTCCACCGAACTTGATGAGGTCATTGAACTCGCAGACCGGATTGCCGTGCTGTACAAGGGCAAGCTCGTGGGCATCGTCCCTGCTGGAACGCCCCGCGACACCCTCGGCTTGATGATGGCCGGCGTCGGCCCGGAAGGAGGCTCCGATGACTGAGAACGATCAGTCCAAGAGCGAACCAACACCCGCCCTGCCCGCAGAGGACCAGTCCACAGCGGACCTCCGCGCGGCTGATGTCTCACTCGATACTGCAGGCGGCATGCTGGAGCCCTCCATCGTGCCGGTGTCTTCCCAGAGCGGCGACACCGGGTCGCAGCAGGGCAGCCTCATGCGCCGGATCGTGATGGGCAACGGCTTTGTGTCCGTGCTCGCCGTCATCGTGGCGCTGTTCCTGGGCGGCCTGTTGATCGCCAGCACGGACGCGCAGGTTGCCAAAACCGCAGCCTACCTGTTCGCGCGGCCCACGGACTTCCTGAGCGCCTTGTGGTCTGCCATGACAGAGAGCTACGTTGCCCTGTTCCAGGGTTCAATCTTTAACCCGCGGCAAGGCCTCCAGCCACTTCTGGAAACCATGACCGTGGCAACCCCGCTCATCTGCGCCGGCCTTGGCGTTGCCTTGGCCTTCCGGGCGGGCCTGTTCAACATTGGTGCGCAGGGCCAGATCATTATCAGTGCGACCCTCGCAGCCTATGTCGGGTTCGCCTGGCACCTGCCGTTCGGCCTGCACTTGCTGGTGGTCATCATCATGGGTGTCCTGGGCGGTGCTTTTTGGGGCGCGATTGTTGGCATCCTCAAAGCACGGACCGGTGCGCATGAGGTCATCGTCACCATCATGCTGAACTATGTGGCGTTGTTCCTGCTGGACTTCCTGCTGAACACCGCTGCGTTCCGGCGTCCGGGGGATAACAGCCCTATCTCGCCCCGCCTCGACGAATCAGCAACCTACCCGGTCCTGATCCCGGGATCCAGGCTCCACGTGGGCTTCCTCGTAGCAATAGCGCTGACCTATGGCGTGTGGTGGCTGCTGAACCGGTCCACCATCGGCTTCGAGTTCCGCGCCGTTGGTGCCAACCCCATCGCAGCACGGACTGCCGGGGTCAAGGTATCCCGTGCCACCATCCTGGTGATGGCAATGGCTGGTGCCCTTGCGGCCTTCGGTGGTATTGCGCAGGTTGCCGGTACCGAAAAGGTGCTCACCGGCGGCGTCGCAGCCCAGATCGGCTTTGATGCCATCACCGTTGCCCTGCTGGGCCGCAGTACCCCGTGGGGTACGTTCTTTGCCGGCCTGTTGTTCGGAGCTTTCCGCGCAGGGGCAGTGCAGATGCAGATCCAGACGGGAACCCCCATCGACATCGTGCTGGTGGTGCAGTCCCTCATCGTCCTGTTCATCGCAGCACCGCCGCTCATCAGGTCGATCTTCCGGCTTGAGCCCAAGAAGAAGAACAAGACACCGAAAGCGGCTCCCAAGGCTGCCCTCGTCAACGCCTCCGGAGGTGCCAAATGAGCGCGACGACTACAGCTCCAAAGCCGGGTTCAACAGCCCTTCCGGCGTTCCGGCCGTCCATGAAGGTCCCGTTGTCGCTGGGCATCCTTGCACTCATTGCCCTGGTCTTCTTCGGCTTCCTGGGCCCGGACCAGACGGCCGAGATGAAGATCAGCGACGCCGGCGACGCCGTTGCCGTCCCCGCTCTTATGATTCCCGGGCAGGTGGGCGGCGTTGTCTTCGGCATTCTGCTCCTTGCCATGGCCGCCTATTCGATTTACCTCTGGACACAGGGGGAGCGTTCGCCCAAGTGGCTGCCGATCGCCTTCGCCGTCGTCTTCGTCTTCGCCTTGCTCGTCTGGATTGTGGCGGGTGCGCGGCAGCCGTCCATTTCGCTGGCAGGCTTGGTCGCGGGTTCGGTGACACTGGCGGTGCCGCTCGTCTTCGGTTCGTTGTCAGGCGTGCTGTGTGAGCGCGTGGGCGTGGTCAACATTGCCATTGAAGGCCAGTTGCTGGGCGGTGCCTTCACTGCTGCCCTGGTAGCCACCATGACGGGCAGCCCCTACATCGGCCTGATTGCAGCCGCTGCCGCTGGTGCCGCGGTGTCCATGGTCCTCGCCGTGTTCAGCATCAAGTACTTGGTCAACCAGATCATTGTGGGCGTTGTCCTGAACGTGCTGGTCTCGGGCCTCACCGGCTTCCTGTACGGCACCCTCATGGTTCCCAACAAGGAGCAGTTCAACACCCCGGGTCGCCTGGACATCCTGCCGATCCCGCTGCTTTCGGATATCCCCATTATCGGACCCATCCTGTTTGAGCAGTCCATCGCCGGTTACCTCATGTACATAGCCGTTGCCGTGGTGTGGTTCGGCCTCTTCAAGACCCGCTGGGGCCTGCGTGTCCGCGCAGTCGGTGAGCACCCGCAGGCTGCTGACACGCTCGGTATCAACGTCAACGCCACCCGCTTCTGGAACGTCACCCTGGGTGGCGCCATCGCGGGCATCGGTGGAGCAGTGTTCACGCTGGTGACCATCGACTCCTTCACGAAGGACATCTCCGGTGGCCGCGGCTTCATCGCACTGGCTGCCCTGATCTTCGGACGATGGAACCCGATCGGTGCCTTCCTCGCGTCCCTGCTGTTCGGCTTCGCCTACAACCTGCAGTCGATCCTGGGCATCATCGGTACCCCGGTGCCCAGCCAGTTCATGGCCATGCTGCCATACCTGGTGACCATCTTCGCCGTCGCCGGTTTGGTGGGTAAGTCGCGGCCACCGGCCGCAAGCGGCATACCGTACGTGAAGGGTTGACGATGCCGGCGAATGACATCGACTGGCCCGCTCTGGAAGATGCGGCAAAGCAGGCCATGGCGCGTGCCTATGCGCCGTACTCCAAGTTCCCGGTGGGGGCCGCGGCCCTCACCGAGGACGGCCGGATTGTCAGCGGCTGCAACGTGGAGAATGCCAGCTACGGCCTGACGCTTTGCGCCGAATGTGCCTTGGTGGGGGAGCTCCACATGACCGGCGGTGGCAGGCTGGCCGCCTTCTATTGCGTGGACGGCGGTGGCAACATCCTCATGCCGTGTGGGCGTTGCCGCCAGCTGCTCTACGAATTCAGGGCGCCAGGCATGCAGCTCATGACCACGCAGGGCATCAAAACCATGGACCAGGTCCTGCCTGACGCCTTTGGTCCCGAAAACCTGGAGGAAACCACGTGACCAGCACTGAAGCGTTCGACGCCGTCCAGATCATTTCCATCAAGCGTGACAAGGGCACTCTCTCGCCCGAGCAGATCGACTGGACCATCGACGCCTACACCCGCGGGGTCATTGCCGAGGAGCAGATGGCCGCACTGAACATGGCCATCCTGCTCAACGGCATGGACCGCGCCGAGATTTCGCGGTGGACTGCCGCCATGATCGCCTCGGGCGAGCGGATGGACTTTTCGTCCCTGACAAGGCCCGACGGCGGCATGAAGGCTACCAGCGATAAGCACTCCACCGGTGGGGTCGGGGACAAGATCACGCTGCCGTTGGCTCCTTTGGTTGCCGTCTTCGGCGTCGCGGTTCCGCAACTGTCAGGCCGCGGCCTGGGCCACACCGGCGGAACGTTGGACAAGTTGGAAGCCATCCCCGGCTGGCGGCCCAACTTGAGCAACGAAGAGATCATGGCCCAACTCCAGGACGTCGGTGCAGTCATTTGCGCCGCAGGCTCCGGGCTGGCTCCTGCGGATAAGAAGCTGTACGCGCTGCGCGACGTCACGGGGACGGTGGAAGCCATCCCGCTGATTGCGTCCTCGATCATGAGCAAGAAGATCGCGGAAGGCACGGGTTCATTGGTGCTGGACGTCAAAGTTGGTTCCGGCGCCTTCGTGAAGGACGAGGCGCGGGCCCGCGAGCTTGCCGAGACCATGGTGGCCCTGGGCAAGGACGCCGGCGTGCACACCGTCGCCCTGATCACGGATATGTCCACGCCGCTCGGCTTGACCGCTGGAAACGCGATTGAAGTTGAGGAATCAGTGGAGGTCCTTGCCGGCGGCGGTCCGGAAGACGTCGTCGAGCTGACCGTCCGCCTGGCCGAGGAGATGCTGGCAGGCGCCGGCATCCACGACGCCGATCCCGCTGCGGCGCTCAAGGACGGGCGTGCCATGGATGTCTGGAACCGGATGATCGAGGCGCAGGGCGGGGACCCGCGTGCTGCTCTGCCGGTGGCCAGGGAATCCGAGGTTGTGTATGCTCCCGCGGACGGTGTCCTGGTGGAACTGGATGCGCTCTCCGTGGGTGTGGCCGCTTGGCGCCTCGGCGCCGGCCGTGCCCGCAAGGAAGACCAGGTCCAAGCCGGGGCCGGTGTGAGGATGCATGCCAAGCCCGGTGCGCTGGTCCGTGCCGGTGAACCGTTGATGACACTCCTGACGGATACTCCGGAGAAGTTTGAACGGGCCAAGGAGGCACTCCAGGATGCTGTAGTGATTGCGCCGGAAGGATCACGCCCGGCGCACCAGCTCATCATCGATCGCATCGCCTAGGCTTAAGTGTTCCGGGCCGGTCGCCAAGGACGGCCCGGAACACCAGTCATCCGGCGCCTGTGGGGGAGCCGGCTACCGTAAGGAAACCGTGCAGGGCATCAACGATTTCATCCTCGCCGCGGCCGAGCAGCCGTGGGTGTTGTTCCTGGTGCTGGCCTGCTGCGTGATTGATGGATTCTTTCCGCCCATCCCCAGCGAATCCGTGGTGGTGGGCCTGAGCGCAGTGTCCGGAAGCAGCGGCTCGCCCAACGTATGGCTGCTCGGCCTGATGGCAGCCATCGGGGCCTTCTCCGGGGATAACATCGCCTACATTATTGGCCGTCGGATCGGTATCGCGCGGTGGCGTTGGATGCGCACCCAGCGGATGCAGGGCGCCTTCCGTTGGGCAGGCAAGGAACTCCGACGGCGTTCGGCCTCGCTGATCATGGTGGCCCGGTTCATCCCCATCGGGAGGGTGGCGGTCAACCTGACGGCGGGCGCCACTCATTTTCACCATCGCCGCTTCGTTGCCCTCACGGCCTTGTCGGCCATCCTGTGGGCCACGTATTCGGTGATTCTCGGCTACTTCTTCGGAGTCTGGTTCGAGGACAACCATTTGCTGGGTGCCGTCATAGCCATCGTGGTTGCCGTGATCCTGGGGGTCATCATCGATCGGATCATCAGCAAAGTCCGTGGATCCGTGCCTCTGGACGGGAAGAACATCCCTGAGGAAGAGGCCCCGCCTCCACCCACGGTATGACAGGGAAGGCTCCGGAAGATCAGCCCGGCGGTGGACGAATAAACGGCCCCGTCACCTATAGCGTTAAACGCGTGATCCCTCGGCTGGGGCGTAGCGAACGACGTCCCGGCCATGGGACACTAAGAGCGACTTCCGTCACACTGTCAAGTCATATTCGCCTAGGAGCTACCGCCGCGTGGAGTTTTTGAACCAAATGCTCGAGCATGCAGCCGGGCAGCCCTGGATATACCCGGTCCTCCTGGTCTTCTTCTTCATTGACGGATTTGCCACCATCCTTCCCAGCGAAACAGCCATCGTCGGTCTCTCGGCGCTGTCCCTTCACAGCGGAGAACCGAACCTGTGGATCCTGGGCGCCACCGCGCTGGTCGGCGCGATGGCGGGCGACAATATGGCGTACATGCTCGGCCGGAAGATCGGCCTCACCCGCTGGAAGTGGATGCGCCGGCCCAAGGTCCAGAAAATGTTCGCGTGGGCGCAGTACGAGCTGGACAAGCGCGGGGCAGTGTTGATTTTCACGGCCCGCTACATTCCGTGGGGCCGCGTGGCTGTGAACTACGTTGCCGGACAAACAGGTTTCCGCCACCGGACCTTCTTCTGGCTGGACGCGTTCGCCTGCATTACCTGGGTGGCCTACTCCATTGGCATTGGCCTGCTGGCGGGTCAGTGGGTGCACCACAACCCGCTCCTCGGCGTAGGAATTGCGGTTGCCTTCGCTGTGGTCCTGGGCATTGTGGTGGATCATGCCCTGCGTTGGTGGCACAAGTACCTGGAAAAGAAGGATATCGCCCGAGGCACAGCCCCCCGCGAAAATGTCCTCAGCGAAGATGTGCCCAGCGAAAACGTGCCCAGCGAGGATGCTCCCGTATCAGACGCGTCGGATGCGGTCCGGAAGGCCGTTGCAGGCGTCGACGCCTCCAAGCCTGCTGGCTAAGCTCCTGCCGTCCCCCTACAGTTAGTACGTGACTGAGCCCATACTTGACGCCGCCCCTGCCCTCGACTTCGATTTGAAGAGCCTCCCCAAGGTTTCCCTGCACGACCACCTCGATGGAGGCCTACGCCCCGCCACCATCATCGAGCTTGCTGAGGAGGTCGGCCACACGCTGCCGTCCACCGATCCCGTGGCGCTGGGCGAATGGTTCCGCGAGTCCGCCGACTCCGGCTCGCTGGTGCGCTACCTCGAGACATTCGACCACACCATTGCCGTCATGCAGACCAAGGAAGGCCTGTTCAGGGTCGCCAAGGAATTCGTGGAAGACCTCGCCGAGGACGGCGTGGTTTACGGCGAAGTTCGCTGGGCGCCGGAGCAGCACCTGCAGAAGGGCCTCACCCTCGATGACGTTGTAGAAGCCGTCCAGACCGGCCTCGAAGCCGGAGTGGACGCTGCCGAGGAGCGCGGCCAGCAGATCCAGGTGGGCCAGCTCATCACCGCCATGCGCCACGCCGACCGTGGCCAGGAGATTGCCGAACTCGCAGTCCGCCACCGCGCCAACGGCGCGGTCGGCTTTGACATCGCGGGCGCCGAAGATGGCTTCCTGCCGTCCCGTTTCAAGGAAGCCTTCACCTACCTCGCAGAAAACAACTTCCCCGCCACGGTCCACGCCGGTGAAGCCGCGGGCTTGGAGAGCATCCAGTCCGCCTTGGTTGATGGCCGCGCCCTCCGCCTGGGCCACGGCGTACGGATTGCCGAGGACATCAGCGTGGAGTTTGAGGATAACTCCGACGACGACGGCGAAGACACCATCGGCATGGTGACCATCGGCAGCATTGCGGCTTGGGTCCGCGACCGCGGAATCGCCCTGGAAATCTGCCCGTCGTCCAACCTCCAGACCGGTGCCATTTCCGGTTTTGGCGACGGCATCGAAAGCCACCCGGTGGACATGCTCTTCCAGCTGGGCTTCAACGTCACCATCAACACGGACAACCGCCTGATGAGTGGCGTCACCCTGACTGACGAATTCGAACTGCTCGTTGAGACCTTCGACTACGACCTCGATGACCTGCTCGAGCTGACGCTCAACGCTGCCGAAGCAGCCTTCCTGCCGCTGGACGAGCGTGAAGCCTTGGTTGAGTACATCAACGATGCCTACGCCAACCTCGGCTAACAACGCCGACGGACCCGCGGACCTGATGGGTGGGCCCACGGCAGCGGGGGTCCCCGGCCGGGCTTGCGGGGTCGGGGAGCTGCTGGGGACAGTTGCCGCGCTGCGTGAGCATTGCCCCTGGATGGGTGCGCTGACGCACGAGTCGCTGGTGGAGTACCTGATCGAGGAAGCCTACGAAGTGGTGGATTCGATAGAAGCCGGTGACTCCCCGGCGAGGGACAGCGAGCTCCGCGGCGAGCTGGGCGATGTGCTGCTACAGGTAGTGCTTCATGCCCGGCTCGCCGAGGAGCGCGGCAGCTTCGACTTTGACGCCGTGGCGCGCGGAATCAACGCCAAGATGGTCCGCCGGAACGGGCACGTCTTCAAGGCGGACGGTTCCCTGCAGGAGAGTTTCCCGGCCAGTGTCGAGGAAATCATCGTCACGTGGGACGCCGCTAAACGTGCGGAGAAGCCGGAGCGGAAAGATCCCTTTGAGGGCATTCCGCCGCACCTTCCGGCGTTGGCAGCGGCTCAGAAGTCCTTGGATCGTGCGGTACGCGCAGGCTTGGACGTCGACGCACAAGGCGCGATGTCCGCCGTCGTAGTTCCTGTCATTCCTGCCTCGGAAGAGGCGCTCGGGGAGCTGCTGCTCGCGATCGTTGCCGGTGCCCGGGAACAAGGATTCGACGCCGAACGGGCCCTCCGTTCGGCAGTTCGATCGTTTCAGAACAGCCAACCACAGCCTTCATGACGTGAGCCGTTGGAATCCGTGCCGTAACCTAAGCCACTCTCGACTACGCTAGTAGCGACGAGGACGTTGAGAATTTCCCTCCTCATTCCTGTAATTTGCCCATAAGGAGCACATCCATGGCGCTTATCGATGCCATCCACGCACGCGAGATCCTTGATTCCCGCGGAAACCCGACCGTAGAAGTTGAGGTCCTGCTCTCCGACGGCCAGATCGGCCGTGCCGCAGTTCCCTCCGGTGCCTCCACCGGCGAGCACGAGGCCGTTGAGCTTCGCGACGGCGACAAGGGCCGTTACCTCGGCAAGGGTGTCCAGAAGGCTGTTGACGCCGTCATCGACGAGATCTCCCCGGCCCTGATTGGTTTCGACGCCACTGACCAGCGCAGCATCGACCAGGCCATGATTGACCTCGACGGCACGCCCAACAAGGGCAAGCTCGGCGCCAACGCCATCCTCGGCGTCTCCCTGGCCGTTGCCAACGCTGCCGCAGCTTCGGCTGACCTGCCGCTGTACAAGTACCTGGGCGGCCCGAACGCGCACGTCCTGCCCGTTCCGCTGATGAACATCCTCAACGGTGGCTCGCACGCCGACTCCGATGTGGACATCCAGGAATTCATGATCGCCCCGATCGGTGCCGAGACCTTCTCCGAAGGCCTGCGCTGGGGTGTTGAGGTCTACCACAACCTCAAGGCCGTCCTCCAGGAAAAGGGCCTTTCCACCGGCCTCGGCGACGAGGGTGGCTTTGCCCCCAACCTGCCGTCCAACCGCGCTGCACTGGACCTGATCCAGGAAGCCATCAAGAACGCCGGCTACACCCCGGGTACTGACATCGCCCTGGCGCTGGACGTTGCATCGTCCGAGTTCTACAAGGACGGCGCCTACCAGTTCGAAGGCAAGGCACTTTCCGCCACCGAGATGAGCGCCTACTACGCTGAGCTCGTTGCCGACTACCCGCTGGTTTCCATTGAAGACCCGCTGGACGAGAACGACTGGGAAGGCTGGAAGACCCTCACCGACACCATCGGTGACAAGGTCCAGCTGGTGGGCGATGACCTCTTCGTCACCAACCCGGTCCGCCTGCAGCAGGGCATCGACGCTGCCACGGCAAACTCCCTGCTGGTCAAGGTCAACCAGATCGGTTCCCTGACCGAGACGCTCGACGCCGTTTCCCTGGCCCAGCGTTCCGGCTACACCACCATCACCTCGCACCGCTCCGGCGAAACCGAGGACACCACCATTGCTGACATCGCCGTTGCCACCAACGCGGGCCAGATCAAGACCGGTGCCCCGGCCCGCTCCGAGCGCGTCGCAAAGTACAACCAGCTGCTGCGCATCGAAGAAGAACTCGACGACGCCGCACGCTACGCCGGCCGCAGCGCGTTCCCGCGTTTCAAGGGCTAGCCTTCAGCGAAAACACGTAACCGGTGGCTATGGTGGAATGACCATGGCCACCGGTTCTGTTTAACGCGGGCCAGGTCGGCAACAGCAAGCGCAGCAACCCGCCAGGCAAGCACCGGGCATTACAGGAGTGTCATGGCCACCCGTCGTCCAAAGGTACCCAGGGCCGACGCCCTTGGCGGCCCTTCCGGTACAGGCCGCCCATCGAGCGAAACCCGGACCGCCGGCGCTGGTCCGCGGACTGCAGCCAAGAGTGCGGCCGGCACAGGTTCGACCGAGCCTGGTTCCGATGGCGGCGATGTCATCAAAGCCGAGTTCGGCGGCACGCGATCCACGCCAAAACCGTCGACGCCGGCAGGTGGCAGCAAGATTCCGACGGGCAGGAAGCCCTCGGCGTCCACTGCTGGAAAGGCCACCTCCAAGGCCACCCCAAAGACCAATGACAAGGCCTCCAGCAAACCGAAGCCCGCGGCCAAGGACGATCGCGACGTCGATCCCGTACCAGCCAAGGCGTTTTCCGGCAGGATGCTGGCGCTGGCGGTCGTGATGATAGCCATCACCATCATGCTTGCCCCCACGGTCAAGATTTTCCTGGAGAAGCGCGCCGAAATTTCGGCGCTGGAGGCCGAGATTGCCGACCGGAAAGCAGAGCAATCCGAGCTGAACAAACAGCTTTCCCGGTGGCAGGACCCCAACTACGTGAAACAACAGGCCCGCGACCGCATTAACATGGTTATGCCGGGTGAAACGGGTTACTGGGTGTTTGGGGGAGAAGAAGCCGCCGGCACGCCGGGTGGCCGCACCGGCTCCGGATCGTCTGCCAACCCGGAGAATCTGCCCTGGGTCGATGCCCTCTGGGAGTCAATCAGACGATCGGCAACTGACTAGAAGCGGTGCCCGCCGCCGTCGTGTCCGCAATGGACACGGCAACAAGGGCAGGAAGGTTGGCAGCGCAAGTGGAAGAGAACACGGCAGCCATGCCGCAGGAATCCCGCCAGCCATCAGCACACGATCTTGAGGTCCTCAGCCGCCAGCTCGGCCGGCCGGTCCGGGATGTCGTTGAGATCCCTGCACGGTGCGTCTGCGGCAATCCGCTGGTGGCGGCCACTGCGCCACGGCTCAGCAACGGAACACCGTTCCCCACCACGTTCTACCTGACCCACCCGGTCATCACCTCCGCGGTGTCGCGGCTGGAAGCGGGCGGCTTGATGAACGAGATGAATGACCGGCTGGCCGCTGACCAAGAGTTGGCGGGCACCTACCAAAGCGCCCACGAGGCCTATCTTCAGGCCCGGAACGACATCGCCGACCGCTCCGGGACCGGTGCGGTGCCCGAAATTGACGGCATCTCCGCCGGTGGCATGCCCACCCGCGTGAAGTGCCTGCATGTCCTGGTTGGCCACTCGTTGGCCGCAGGGCCGGGCGTCAACCCGTTGGGGGACGAGGCCCTGGAGTCCATCACCGAATGGTGGACCAAGGACCGCTGCTACTGCGACGGCGCCTGGGACACAGCGGGAGAGGCTCCTTCGCGCGACCTGAGCCGGCACGGGCCGCAGGGATTGCCGGACATCGTTGGACGCCCTGCGCCGGTGCGGAAATCGAAGACGGACATGTCAGGCCACCAGGAAGGCACTGCATGAGCCGCGTGGCAGCGATCGACTGCGGAACCAACTCGATCCGCCTCCTCATCGCCGATGCTTCGGCCGGCCGGGCATCGGGCCCCTTGGCTGACGTCGTCCGTGAAATGCGGGTGGTTCGCCTGGGCCAGGGCGTTGATGCCACGGGCGAACTTGCCCCCGAGGCCCTGGAACGTACGTTCGCTGCAACACGTGACTACGCCGAACTCATCAAGGTGCACGGCGCCGGGCGGGTCCGTTTCGCCGCGACGTCAGCCACCCGTGACGCCCGCAACCGCCAGGTCTTCGTGGACGGCATCCGGGACCTCCTGGGTGTGGAACCGGAGGTGATTTCCGGTGAAGAAGAAGCCGCGCTGTCATTTGCCGGTGCCAGCAGCGTCCTGCCGGCGACGGGACAGGACCCCATCCTCGTGGTGGACCTCGGCGGTGGCAGCACCGAGTTCGTCCTGGGCGACGCCGACGGCGTGATCGCGGCCCGCTCGGTGGATATCGGCTGTGTGAGGCTTACGGAACGTCACCTTCGCAGCGATCCGCCCACGCAAGCGCAAATCGCCGCAGCCGAGGCCGACGTCGATGCCGCACTGGACCTTGCCGCGCAGGCGGTGCCGCTTGACCGCGCCACAGCTGTGGTGGGCGTGGCCGGTTCCATCACTACGATTACGGCGCACGCGCTCGGCTTGAGCGAATACCAGCCGGACCGGATCCATGGTGCGTCACTGGATCTTGAGACCATCAGTGATGCCTGCACCAACCTGCTGGAAATGACGCGGGAGGAGCGCGCCAGGCTTCCCTACATGCATCCCGGCCGCGTAGACGTCATTGGCGCGGGCGCCTTGGTGTGGCGCCGGATCCTGGACCGCTTGGCCAGCGTCAGCGACGGCAGGATCACTACTGCCGTCTCCAGTGAGCACGACATCCTGGACGGCATCGCACTGAGCATCCGGGACGCCGAATGACGTTGCGTTTTCGCCGCACCGTCTCCGCTGCCCTTGCCACAGCACTGGCAGGCGGGGCGCTGGCGGGTGCATTGTTGACCGCTCCTGCCGCTACCGCTGACGCGTGGCGGGACAAAGAGTTCTGGCTTAAGGAATCCGGTGTTACCAACGCCTGGCAGGTTTCCAAAGGCGCGGGAGTCAAGGTTGCCATCATCGATAGCGGCATTGACGGGAACCACCCGGACCTCAAAGGCGTGGTGGTCGGCGGAACCGATGTCTCGGGAGCCGGGGCACCCAACGGGCAGAAGAGCATCGGCGCCAAGACCGAGCATGGGACCCTGGTTGCCACGATGCTCGCCGGGCGCGGTCATACGACCCCCACGGCATCGCCGTCACCGAGTGCTTCGGCCAGTCCACCCGGACCACCGACTGTCCCGCCTGCCGGGGGACCGGACGGGATCACCGGCGTCGCGCCTGAAGCCGAAATCCTTGCAGTTTCAACCTGGCTCGGGTCACCCAATCCCGGCGGCAAAACAGATCAGGAACAGATTCCGGATGCTGTGCGATGGGCAGTGGACAACGGCGCCAAGGTCATCAACATCTCGCTCGGCAGTACCTCGCCGGACTGGCCGCAGAGCTGGGACGCGGCATTCCTCTACGCCGAGCAGAAGGATGTGGTGATCGTTGCTGCGGCGGGCAACCGCGTGGGCGGTAACGTGCAGGTCGGGGCCCCGGCAACCATTCCCGGTGTCCTGACGGTCGCCGGGCTCGACGGCGAGGGGCGCGCCAGCGTGGATTCCTCGTCGCAGGGCATCAGCATTGGCGTGGCGGCACCGGCCGAGAACCTGGTAGGCGGCATTCCTGGAGGTGGGTACGCCGAATGGGCAGGCACCTCCGGCGCGGCCCCCATCGTTTCCGGTGTTGCTGCCCTCATCCGGTCCAAGTGGCCGGAGATGAGCGCCACCCAGGTCATCAACAGGATTGTCACCACCGCAAAGGATGCGGGAGCTCCGGGCAAGGATCCGCTGTACGGCTACGGCATCCTGAATGCCGAGGCAGCGTTGAAGAGTGAGGTACCGACGGCCAGCAGCAACCCCCTTGGCTCCATCGCCGACTGGATCCGTGTCCACCGCCGGGGCGACTTCAGCACGCCATCGCAGGCGCCGGTCGCGAGCCCCACCAGCGCAGCGCCCACGCTGGCCGACCCGACCGTTCCCGCTGCGAAGACGCCGGCGACCGTCGATGACGCCCTCCCTGCCGCCGTCGTGCTTGGCTTTGGAGCGCTGTTCATCGCCCTCGTGACGGGTGCTGCGATCCAACTGCGCAAGGTCTCCAGGAACCCTCCGGCTGTTCCCGAAGAAGCCGAAACGGGTGCTCTTTTGAAGGTGGATCCGCCCGCCAGGAAGTAGTTAGTGAAGATTTTCACAAAGTGCTGTACTCTGGATTCATGGCAACCACCCCTGAGCTCATTGACCGTCCCCGGGTCCTCGTCGTCGGCGGCGGTTACGTCGGCCTGTACGTAGCCCTCAAACTGCAGAAGAAGATCGCGAACGCGGGCGGCATCGTCACCGTCGTTGATCCACTGCCGTACATGACCTACCAGCCCTTCCTTCCGGAGGTGGCCGGTGGCAACATCGAGGCACGCCACGCCGTCGTCTCCCACCGCCAGCACCTGAAGCAGACTGAGCTCATCCAGGGCCGCGTCACCAGCATCGACCACGCCAACCGGACTGCGGTCATCGCACCGTCCGATGGCGGCGAGAACTTCGAAATCCCGTACTTCGACGTTGTCATCGCAGCCGGCGCCATCACCCGTACCTTCCCCATCAAGGGCCTCGCGGACAAGGGCATCGGCCTGAAGACCATCGAGGAAGCCGTTGCACTGCGCAACAAGGTCCTGGAGCGCATTGAAGCCGCTTCCACCATGACGGACCCGGCGGAACGCGCCAAGGCACTGACCTTCGTGGTTGTCGGTGGCGGCTTTGCCGGCATCGAGTGCCTCACCGAAATGGAAGACCTCGCCCGCGCCGCAGTCCGCAACAACCCGCGCATCCGCCAGGAAGAAGTCCGCTTCATCCTCGTCGAAGCCATGGGCCGCATCATGCCCGAGGTCACCGCTTCGCAGGCCGAATGGGTTGTGGAGCACCTCCGCAGCCGCGGCATCGAAGTACTCCTGAACACCTCCCTTGACAGCGCCGAGGGCAACCTCAAGCTGATCAACCTCCCGGACAAGACCCCGGCGCAGGAAGTTGAAGCAGACACCCTGGTTTGGGCTGCCGGCGTGCAGGCCAACCCGATGATCCGCTCCACCGACTTCCCGCTGGAACCGCGTGGCCGCGTCCGCGTCCTCCCGGACCTGCGCATCGCAGGCGACGAAGGCATCGTGGAGAACGCCTGGGCAGCCGGCGACATCGCCGCTGTTCCGGACCTTACGGGCAAGGGCCTGCCGGACGGTACCTGCGTCCCCAACGCCCAGCACGCTCTTCGTCAGGCCAAGAAGCTCGCCAAGAACCTGTGGGCTTCACGCTGGGACAAGCCGCTGCACGACTACAAGCACAAGAACCTTGGTGCTGTTGCCGGCTTCGGCGAGTGGAAGGGTGTTGCCAATATCAACCTGCTCGGCCGCATCGGCCTCAAGGGCGGCCTCGCCTGGTTGGCGCACCGTGGTTACCACGGCATGGCCATGCCCACGGTTGAGCGCAAGTTCCGCGTTGTCTTCGGCTGGATCCTGGCCTTCTTCGCAGGCCGCGACACCACGCAGCTGATCGATCTCGACAACCCGCGCGGTGCCTTCGTGGCCGCAGCGACGCCGGCTCCCAAGCCCGCTGCCGCTCCGGCTCCTGTAGAAGCCAAGCCTGTTGCCGAAGAAGTCAAGACTCCGGTAACTGCTGACGCCAAGTAGTTCACGCACGACTGGTTCACGCACGACGGCGGCCGCCCCCTTTCAGGGAGTGGTCGCCGTCGGCGTTTAAGCAGTAGCGTTACGGTGGTCGCGGGTCATTGCGCCCCTAGACTGTCTTCATGTCCGGTGAAACCGATCTGAAGACGCTGCTGGAATCCCTTCACCCCGTGGCCCGCGAGGGCGATTACGTTTACGCCTTGTGGCCGCACGGCAGGCCCCTGGAGGGCGGCGTCGAAGCGGCAGTTCGCGAAGCCGAGGGCCTCACGGTTGTCCTGCGGCGGGACGAAGCGGACTCTTTGGGCCTGAGGTACGACTTTGTCGCCACGTGGATCACGCTCCAGGTCCATTCGGCCCTTGAAGCCGTAGGACTCACCGCTGCCGTCAGCGCCGCGTTGACGCACGCCGGGATCAGCTGCAATGTCCTGGCCGGCTTCCACCATGACCACCTCCTGGTGCCTTCCGCCGATGCCGAACGGGCCATGGACGTCCTCCGGCTGCTTGCTCGTGGTGTCGTCCTGCGATCTGAGCGGCCCGAGGACCGGGAAGAGATCCTGGAGCTGACAGCCAACGCGTTCGCCGTCTCACCAGTGACGGGCGAACCTGTCGAGGGCACGCCGATCGAAGTCGGGCTCCTGCGCGAGCTGTTCGAGTGCGCGGAGTACATTCCGGAGTTCAGCATCGTGGCGGAAATGGGTGGGGAGATTGTGGGCCACGCGATCAGCACGCGGGGCTGGATCGGGGAGCTGGAGCTCATTGCCCTCGGCCCCATAGGCGTGCTTCCCCACTTCCAGAAGCGGGGGGTCGGTTCAGCCCTGATGCGCGAGACCGCGGCCCGCGCCACAGCACGTGGAGAACCCGGAATCGCACTGCTGGGCAGTCCGCTCTATTACCCACGCTTCGGCTACGTGCCTGCCACCTCTGTGGGTGTGCAACCGCCTGAGGCGATGTGGGGCGACCACTTCCAGTTGCTGACCCTGCCGGAATGGCCCGACGGCGTCCGGGGCACCTTCCGCTACGCGGAGCCGTTCAACGGGCTATAGCTGGGATACCATGGTGCGGGCGCCCCAGTAGCCCAATTGGCAGAGGCAGCGGACTTAAAATCCGCGTGTTGTGGGTTCGAGTCCCACCTGGGGCACGGACGGCAGGTGAGAGCTTATTCTCCCTTCCGCTGTGCGTGTGTCATCTTCCGCGCAAATTCCCAGCTGGCTCGTAGATTCCCCACAGGCAACGAGTGTTATAGGGATGTGACCTGAATCACTTATGTTCGCCGCCCAATTGCATTAGTTTGAGTCTTAATCAGGAACACCTGAGTAATCGCATCAAAGGCAGTTCGCACCTTTCGATCGAGGAGACAACGAATGTTTGATCTTTCCCCAGCGGCGCCCCGAGCCGCCAAGCTAACCGCGCTTGGCATTGGGGTCGCTCTCTTGGCCACAGCTTGTGGTGGGTCTTCGACTCCTACCCAGACTGGGTCTTCTTCCGCCGCCGCAGCAGGCATCTCCTGCCCGGCACCGAGCGGCGGGGCGGGAGCCGGCAACAGCCAGGCTGCCACCACCACGGGACCAGTACCTCCCTCGACCACCACCACTGACGCACCGCTGAAACTTGGATCGCTCCTGCCGACGACGGGGTCGCTGGCGTTCCTCGGCCCGCCCGAAATTGCCGGTGTCAACCTCGGCATCAAGGAAGTCAACGACGCCGGTGGCGTCCTGGGCGCCCCTGTCTCTGTGGTTCACCGCGATTCCGGTGACACCAAGACGGACATTGCCACCCAGTCCACCACGGCCCTCCTGGGCCAGGGCGTGAGCGCTGTCATCGGTGCGGCATCCTCGGGTGTTTCCAAGACGGTCATCAACCAGATCACCGGCGCCGGCGTCATCCACTTCTCGCCCGCCAACACCTCGCCCGACTTCACCACGTGGGACGACAAGGGCCTCTACTGGCGCACTGCACCGTCCGACGTCCTGCAGGGCAAGGTCCTTGGAAACTACATGGCTACCTGTGGTGCCCAGACTGTTGGCATGATCGTTCTGAACGACGCCTACGGCACCGGACTCCAGAAGAACGTCAAGGAAGCCTTCGAGGCTGCCGGCGGCAAGGTAGTTGCTGAAGAACTCTTCAACGAGGGTGACTCCCAGTTCAGCAGCCAGGTGGATAAGGTCCTCGCAGCCAAGCCGGACGCCATCGCCCTGATTACCTTTGACCAGGCCAAGAGCATCGTGCCCCTGATCACCGGCAAGGGTATCAAGCCCACGCAGCTGTTCATGGTTGATGGCAACACCTCGGACTACAGCAAGGACTTCCAGGCCGGCACCATGAAGGGCGCACAGGGAACCATTCCCGGTACGTTCGCCAAGGACGACTTCAAGAAGAAGCTCCTGGCGATTGATCCCGCCCTGAAGGACTACAGCTACGCAGGCGAGTCCTACGATGCCGTGAACCTGATCTCGCTGGCCTCTGAAGCCGCCAAGAGCACCAAGGGTACGGACATCGCAGCCAAGCTGAAGGAAGTCTCTGAAGGCGGCGAGAAGTGCACCAGCTTCGCAGCCTGTGTCACGTTGCTCCGCGAGGGCAAGGACATCGACTACGACGGCCAGTCCGGTCCTGTCACGTTCTCCGACGCCGGTGACCCCACCGAGGCGTACATCGGTATCTACGAATACCAGGACGACAACACCTACAAGCCGGTCCGTGAAGAGTTCGGCAAGCTCTAAGCCGCAACTGATCTAAACCGCAGTCGGTAACAGGCCCCCTTCCTCACGTGGAAGGGGGCCTGTTCCGGGTTAACACGGCCATCACACAGGCGGCCGACCTACCATGTCCTCATGAAGCTAACCCGGGAAGCACGCTCCATCGCCGTGGTCATCAACGCCGGTTCACGCAAAGGTTCCACTGCCCAGAAGCTGGTGGCCGAAAGCCTGGCAAAGGCGGAACTCCCGGTCTCCGCTGTGTATGCGGTGCCTGAAGGCGGGGACCTCGGCCGGACCCTGGAACGGGCCGTTAACGAAGGTCACGATCTTGTGGTGGTTGGGGGAGGCGACGGAACTGTTGCCTCCGCTGCAGGACTCGTGGCGGGTAAGGACGTGGTGCTGGGCGTCCTTCCACTGGGCACCGCCAATGACCTGGCCCGGACGCTGGAAATCCCTCCGGACCTGAGCCGGGCATGCGCTGCCCTCGCGGAGGGGAAAGTGGTGGACATCGACCTCGGGCGGGCCAACGGCCGGCCCTTCCTCAACGTGGCTTCAGCCGGCCTGTCCGTGGCAGTCACCCAAGCCCTCAGTCCGCGCCTCAAGCGCCTCATCGGGCCCTTGGCATATGGAGTGGCTACGCTGCGCTCCTTCGCCGGCCACAAGCCCTTCCAGGCCCGCCTTGAATTTCCGGAAGGGGATCACGAACCCGTGGAGCTGGAGAACCTGCTTCAGGTGGCAGTGGGAAACGGAAGGTACTACGGCGGCGGCAACGCGGTCTCTCCGACCGCCGGGATCGACGATCACACCTTGGACATCTATGCGATTCTGGCTGCGCCCCTGCGGCAGCAGGCAAGGATCGCGCGTTCGCTCAAGAACGGCAGATTTGTGGAAAACGAGCAGGTGTACCACCTCACCAGCCGGAGTGTCAGGCTGGTCACCACTCCGTCGCTGCCGGTAAACCTCGACGGCGAGATCGCCACCAGCACACCCACCGACTTCACTGTTGAACGGAATGCGGTGCATGTGGTGGTCCCGCGGAACAGCAGCAGCGCGACGTTTGAGGGACGCGGCTGAAAACACCGAAGGCCTGGTTTTAGGGGGCGGCCCCCGACCCCCCCCGGGGGGGGGGCGCGGGTGGGAAGCATCGCCCGGGGGGGGCCGGGATTCATGGAAACACTGGGGGGGGCG
>NZ_JAJOHP010000076.1:0-21210 GCF_021109375.1 Arthrobacter sp. AK01 | reverse complement strand
AAAACTCTCCCTCCCCTCTGTTTGCCCCCCGCTTTTATATCCCCCGGGGCCCCCCCGTGGGGGGGGGGGTCTTTTTTTTTTTTTTTTTGGGCCCCTGCCCGCGGGCCCCCCCCCCCGGGGGGGGGGGGGGGGGCCCCCCGTCGTGCGTTGCTTTTTTGGTCCGGTGCTAGTTGACCTGGTTGATGATGGTTTCGGCAACCTCACGCATGCTGAGGCGACGGTCCATGGAGGTCTTCTGGATCCAACGGAACGCTTCCGGCTCGGTCAGGCCCATCTTGGTGGTCAGGAGGCTCTTGGCGCGCTCTACAAGCTTGCGCGTGGCGAACTGCTCCTGGAGGTCGGACACCTCGTTCTCAAGCGCCTTGATTTCTTCATGGCGGGAAAGGGCGATCTCGATGGCCGGGATGAGGTCCGCGGGGGAGAACGGCTTGACGACGTAAGCCATGGCACCGGCGTCGCGTGCGCGTTCCACCAATTCCTTCTGGCTGAAAGCGGTCAGCAGCACAACAGGTGCAATGCGCGCCTTGACGATCTTCTCAGCCGCCGAGATGCCGTCCATAACGGGCATCTTCACATCCATGAGGACAAGGTCAGGCTTGAGTTCCTCGGCCAGCTGCACAGCTTTCTCGCCGTTGTCTGCCTCGCCGACGACGTCGTACCCCTCGCCCTTCAGAATCTCGATAATGTCCAGGCGGATGAGGGTCTCATCCTCGGCTACGACAACGCGTCGGGCCGGCTGGGCTGTGGACGTGGACTCCGTCTGTTCGGTCACGGGATCTCCTTGAAAAGGTTCGGCGGGTTCATGTCCATCTTAGTGTGGACTCTTTGATGGCTGGTTTTTGTTGCATCAGCGCGCCCGGTTCTTTGAATCAGCCTATCTGCATGTAGAGTAGTTTCGCGTGCTGGGAAAGGATCGCGTTGCTCACAGAAATGAGAGCAGTCAGCGAGATTTAACTTCCCGGTAATCCGCGCCCGAGTGGCGGAATTGGCAGACGCGCTGCACTCAAAATGCAGTATCGAAAGGTGTGTGGGTTCGAGTCCCACCTCGGGCACTGTGTTGTCGCAGGTCAGGGGCCTATATGGCCCCTGACTGTGTACAAAACCCCTAAAAGTGTGTACAGCGGCGTAGCGTTTTATGCATGGCCAGCATCTCTAAACGACCCAAAAACTCTTTTTGACATCCGCGTCGTCGCGTCCCCAGGGCGCGGCGGCGCGGCAGTCATTTTCTGAAGATGCATTGATGACTCCCCGCGCCCGGGTCTGGCCGCGCATTCAAGGCGGACGCGGTCAATTTGTGCATGTCTTATCCCGAGGTCTTGGCAGCCGCGCATTGTCATCGCCCTTCCGGTTCTACTCAGGTCACGCCTGTCTGGGGAAAGCCCCGTGACACGGCAGTGAATCCCCTGGTTCCAGCGCGTACCAAACTGCGTCCACCTCTGGCACCGAGCGCCCATCGGGCCTTCGCTACCCGGGCCCTTGATCTCGGCTACCCCAATAGCAGTGGAGTCTTGACTCAAGGGTCTCGGGCCCCGAAGAACAAGGTTGAGCTTGGCCAGTTCCGCCGGTTTGTCGTACCGCAGGTAGCCGACCAGTTCACGAGCCCGGGCCCAATTTTCTGCTCCACGGGAGCGCCGTCGTTCTTGATGCCCGGCCGGGACCGGGTGAAGGTGATCCTATGTTCCTGACAGTAGGCGACCAGGTGATCATTGTTGAAATCCGAATCGTTGTCCGAAGCAAAACCCAGGATCGGGAACGGGAACACCGCGCTGACGTGTTCCAAGGCCTCAAGGACCCACTTGCCGGCTTTGTTCCGCACCGAATGGTTTACCGTCCAGCCGCTGGCGATATCTGCCACCGTCAGGGTGAAACAGAACTCCACGAGGCTGTTGCCGCCCTCGTGTAAAGCTGCCTGTTCATCCGTGATGACCAACTCCATCTCACGGCGCAGCGAGGGCGGCAGCATCGGGGCCAGCAGCTTCCCCGCCGGGGCCCGCAGCACAGCCCAGCACTTGACCAGACCAGGTAACAGCTCGGGAGCGTATACAGGGGCCCTCCCAGGCCTTGGCCTGACGATCTTTAACACCAAAGCGCCGCGCAAGGCCGCCCTGGCATAGTCCCGGTGCCACCCGGTCAACTCGACCGGCTCATCCAAAATCCTGGACTTCGCCTCCCGGGACGCGCCCTGATACGCAAGAGCCTTCTTGGTCAAAGCCTGCCGTTGGGCCATCGTGAGCTCCATGAAACGGGCATAACCCCAGACCGCCACCGACACCCTCAACCACGCCGCTACGAGGAGGTTTTCAAATGAGGAAACGTATCCGGTTGAGCGGAGGTTTTCTATAAGTCAACGCGACTTATTGACGCGGATCACATTCATCCCTATCCTCTTTCAGAACTTACGAAAGGTGTTCGCATATTATGAACTCCGCACCCAGGATTTCAAGCACTGTCAGCACGGCGTTGAGGATCCTTCGCCTGCTATCAACACGCCCAGGAGGCTTCCGGCTCAGCGACGTTGCGGAAGCTTGCAAGATCGGAAAAAGCAGCGCACACGTTCTCCTTTCCACTTTGGTGGAGCAAGGTTTCGTACAAAAGCTGTCCTCTGGCAACTACGGGCTGGGCATTACTGCCTTCGAAGTTGGTTCAGCGGTTCCCGAGAACGTTCGATTCGGGGGAGCGATTGCCCGCCCGATGCGGGAGCTGGCCGACACTTCGGGTGAATCGGTTTCGCTGGCCCTTCTGCATGGTCGCCATGCGGTCATGGTTCAAAGATTTGAAAGTCGACAGATCCTCAGGGCCGAGATTCGCATTGGAACCCGAATGCCGCTCTTCGCTTGCGCATCAGGGAAGTACTTCCTGGCACACATGCCAATGGACGAGGTCAACTCGCTCTACCCCGACAAGGAGCTCCCTCAAGGTGTTTCGTCCGGGCAACTGCGTACAAAGGCCGCCTTGATCGGGCAATTCGAAGAGATCAGGAGCCGTAACTACGCCTCAAACGTTGGCGAATACGCCGATGGCATCAATGGTGTCGCGACAGGTGTCCGGAACGCTTCTGGGGAACTTGTTGCGGCGTTGAGCATCGCAGGTCCGTCTAGCCGATTCGATATCGATTCGTGGACTGAACCGCTACTGTCCACCGCGCATTCCATGTCCCTGATTCACGGGAAGCGCGGCCAGGGAGTCTAACCCCAGCCTCCCAATAATTGAAAGGAACCCGATGACTTTCGTCGCCGGAATAGATGTCGGCGGCACGTTCACCGACGTGCTGCTATACGAAGAAGACAAGCGCAAGCTGCGCCTTGCTAAGGTCTTTTCCACGCCTTCCATGCAGGCAGACGGGCTTCTCAACGGCCTGAACCAATTTGGTGTGCCGCTCTCAGAGTTGGACGCCCTGCTCCATGGGACAACAGTGGCCACCAATGCTGTGCTCGAACGTAAAGGAGCGCGCACAGCTCTCATCACCACACGAGGTTTTAGGGACGTTTTGGAGTTGCGACGCCGGGACCGGCCGACAACCTACGGCCTCACCGGCCAATACACGCCGCTGGTGCCCCGATCACGGTCCTACGAACTCGACGAACGTATTGGATCCGACGGTGAAGTTATCACCCCGCTGTCAGTGGCCGCGCTCCGGGAGCTGGTGAACGTCCTTCGCGAGGACGGGATCGAGTCCGTGGCGGTATGCCTGATCAACAGCTACGCGAACAGCGTCCACGAGCTGAAAGTTGCGGATTTCCTACGGCAGGAAATGCCGGAAATGGCTGTATCCGTCTCCTTCGAAATTTCGCCACAGCTAGGTGAGTATGAGAGGGCGAGTACCACCGCAATCAATGCGTTCGTAACCAAACAGATGTCCCTCTACCTAGGGACTGTCCAGGACCGTATGCGGGCAGAAGGGTTCAATCACGACGTCTTGGTTATGCAGTCCAACGGAGGCGTCATCCCAGCCAAGCAGGCTGGCAAATACGCCGTCCGTACGCTGCTTTCCGGTCCTGCGGCCGGCACCGTTGCCGCGGCGCACTTTGGAAAGGCCGCTGGCCTCCCTGATGTGATTTCCTGCGATATGGGTGGCACAAGCTTCGACGTCGCACTCATTCCCGGGGCTCTTCCGTCTGTAACCAGTGAGAGCGAGATTGAGTATGGACTGCCCCTGAAGCTGCCGATGATCGACATCAAAACGATCGGTGCCGGCGGCGGATCGATTGCCAGTATCGATAGGGCGGGAATTCTTCAGGTCGGTCCGGAGAGCGCAGGGTCGTTCCCGGGCCCCGCGTGTTACGGCCGCGGCGGGACTCGGCCGACCATCAGCGATGCGAACATGGTTCTGGGCCGAATCGCTGCGACTCAGACGCTAGGAACACAGGATGGGTTCCAGCTCGATTACGAGGCGGCATGGATGGCCATTGAAAACGACATTGCCATTCCGCTCGGACTCAGCGTTCCCGACGCCGCGTTGGCCATTGTCCGCATTGCCAACGAAATGATGGCTAACGCCATACGTATGGTCAGCGTTGACAAGGGGCATGATCCGAGAAGATTTTCGCTCGTCGGGTTCGGGGGAGCGGGGCCGTTGCACATAGCCGAACTCGCCCGGTCCATCGGGGCCACCAAAGTCATCATTCCTCCCCACCCAGGAGCGCTCAGCGCGTTCGGCTGCCTGATGGGGGATATCAAGTACGACTTCATGACGGCCATCACCTCGGACGTCGACAACTGTTCCCCCGACTACGTGCGGACCGTTCTTGTCGGGCACCGTCAGGAAGGAGAAGGCAAACTTCACTCCGAGGGCTTCGAGAACAGTGACATCGAAGTTCACCACATTGCAGTGTTGAGTTACGCCAAGCAGATGTACACGATCGACGTCCCGCTTGGCGCCCAGGAAGACGGGTGGTCGCCGGAAGCCCTGACTGAGGCGTTCCGTGCAAAGTACGCGGAGACCTTCGGGAGCCGGCAACGAAGTGGCGCGATAAACCTGGTTTCCCTGCGGACGGTAGTTACAGGACTGCGGAATGACGTCGACTTCGAAGCGCCGCAGCCGGTCCCAGGCGTCGAAAGCTCCAGGACGGTGATATTCGACGACGGCGAACATGAAGTGCCGGTGTTAAGGCGCGAATCATTCGTCGCTGGCCAGGCCATCGAAGGACCTGCCGTGATTAATCAAACGGATACTACAACAATCCTGCCTCCCCGTAGCGTCGCGATTGTCCAAACCAACGGAAGTCTCGTAGTTGAGGTAGCAGCATGACTCACGAAATTGACCCTCTGACCCTTGCCGTCATCCGTGGCAGGCTGGAACAGATTGCGGATGAAATGGATACGGTCTTCGAACGGATGGCGTTCTCTCCTGTCATCTCGGACGCTTGGGATCGCGCCGATGGAATCTACTCGGCAACTGACGGAAGCATGATCGTGCAAGGCCTCCGAGGTCTTCCGATCTTTGTGGGAACCATGCAGTACACGGTGGCCTCGGTCATCGAGCAGATTGAGCAGCTGGCACCTGGGGATACATATCTCATCAACGATCCGTTTGCTGGCGGAACGCACATCATGGACACCAAGCTCGTTCGCCCCTTCTACTACAAAGGGGAATTGTTCGCATTCCTAGCGAACACAGGACACTGGCCCGATCTTGGGGGCCGGGTGCCGGGTGGCTTCGGAGCATCTGCAAGCGACTGCTACCAGGAAGGACTGCGTATCCCCGCAGTGAAGCTCTTCAAGGAAGACGTGCTCCAAACTGACATTGTGCGGTTGGTACAGCACAATTCGCGCATCCCGGAGGACGTCATGGGTGACATCGACGCGCAGGCCACAGCGCTTCGTGTAGGTGACAATCGACTGACTGAGCTACTTGATGAATACGGCGTAGACACCGTCAATGCTGTCATTGCACAACTTCGCGATCGAAGCGAAACGCAGATGCGGTCGTATATCTCGGACATTCCCGATGGCCTCTACACTTTCGTCGAAATCATGGACAACGATGGAATCACCGACGAACCGTTGAGGGTAGATGCTCGACTCACGATCCGCGGCGACGAGATGGACATTGATTTCAGTCACTCCTCTGCGCCGTGCACGGGGCCGATGAACTCCGTGAAGGCCGCAACCATTTCCAGCACCTTGGTTGCCATCAAGCATGTCTTCCCGGATATCCCCATTAACTCCGGCATCATGGCGCCGTTGAATTTCAACCTGCCTGAGACAGTGTTCCTCAACGCTCAGCCGCCACGCCCTGTCGCCGGGTGCGCGGCTGAAACCAGCCAGCGCATCATCACAGCCGTTATGGGCGCTTTGGCCAGCGCCGTCCCGGAAATGGTGCCCGCAGGTTCGTCCGCGACAGTTAACAACCTCTCGATGGGAGGCACCGACGAAGACGGAAGCCAATATGTCATGTACGTCTTCCTTGGCGGGGGTTACGGCGGACACCTTCAAGGAGATGGACTATCCAATGGTTGCTCGTTGATGAGCATAGGCCGGGTGCAGTCCATAGAGACCCTGGAGCAGCGCTATCCTGTGCGGTTCAACCGCTACGGGCTGCGTGACGGATCGGCCGGCTTGGGAGAAACTCGCGGAGGTTTCGGCGTTCATTTCGAGTTCGAACTTACGAGTGAGCAGGCCCAGGCCAGTCTGTTGGGGGACCAGTCCAAAACTCCGCCAGTTGGACGTGCCGGTGGAAACAACGGGCTGCCTTCATCGCCGTGGTTCCAGCTGGACGGAAAGAAAGTCGTTCTCCCCATGGTCAGCAAGGGAGAGAACGTCGGACTCAAGAAAGGAGACATCGTGTGTCTTCGAACTCCTGGAGGGGCAGGATACGGAGACCCGGCCAAACGCACGCAAGAAGCCATAGCCCGAGACATCGAGAATGGCTATCTTTCCTCAGAGGCGCCCGCTGAACTGGACGACGCCTTGGCAGATCTCGTCCAGATCTAACCCCCCAATCAGGTGGCAGCTGAGGCTGCAACTTCAGCTGCCACCAACCCACCCATTCTGATAGGACATGCAGTGAGTGATCTCATGTTATCCCCCAAGGAGCAGCAGCAAACCCTCAAGAAAGCCATTATCGGAAGCCTCGTTGGCACCACACTGGAGTGGTACGACTTCTTTCTCTACGGTTCCGCAGCAGCATTGGTTTTCAACAAGGTGTTCTTTCCGTCATTTGACCCTGTTACAGGAACCCTTTTGGCCTTTCTCACTTTTGCCATGGGATTCCTAGCCCGCCCACTGGGCGGGGTCATAGCAGGGCACTTCGGCGACAGGATCGGCCGCAAGAACATCCTGCTCGTGACTATCTCCCTCATGGGAGGTTCGACCGTTGCTATCGGCCTCCTGCCCAGCTACGACGCAGTGGGCCTTCTTGCGCCAATCCTTCTCATCGTGACACGCATGCTCCAAGGCCTGGCCCTGGGCGGCGAATGGGCTGGCGGTGCGCTCATGATCGCGGAACGTGCACCAGACGCACGACGGGGCTTCCTCACGAGTTTTGTCCAGGTTGGGGTGCCCATCGGCACCCTTTTGAGCACCGGTGTTCTGTTCCTGATGTCGTCGATTCAAAGCAATGAGGACTTCATTGCCTGGGGTTGGCGCGTGCCGTTCCTCCTCTCCATCGTGGTCGTCTTCATCGGTATTTACATCCGCCGGCAGGTCACTGAAAGTCCTGCTTTCCTGGCGCTGGAGGAAACCCGTACCGAAGAGCCAAAGAGCCCACCCATCGTGGAGGTATTCCGCAAGCAGTCCAGAGAAGTCTTCAAGATCGTCGGAATTCGAGCCGGTGCGGACATCGTCTACTACACCTGCGTGACCTTCACACTCACGTACGTCGCCCAGACACTGGGCCTGCCGCGGGAAATCGGTCTGATCGCCAGTCTGATTGCTGCAGCCATGCAAATCTTCACCTATCCGTTTTTCGCTGCGCTCAGCGATAAATATGGTCGTCGACGGGTCACGGTGTTCGGCGCAGTTGGCTGCTTGGCCTGGATTTTCGCGTTCTTCCCCATGCTGGATACAAAGAGCAGCGTATTCATCATCCTCGGGGTCGTTCTCGGCCTGTTCTTCCATTCAGCCATGTATGGTGTGCAGGCGGCATGGATCTGTGAACTGTTCGACACCGAACACCGATACAGTGGGGCGTCCATTGGCTACCAGCTCTCCGGCATCGTTGGTGGCAGTCTCGCACCGACGATCTCCCTGTGGCTGCTCAGCACCTTCCACTCAACTCTGTCCATCCAGATCTACGTGGGGCTAGGGTGTCTCATCGTTGCGATCACCGCCCTTGCCACGAGGGAAACACGAGGCACCAGGATTCATCCAACGGTCTCCATAAAGGAGCCCAGCTAAATGGCAGGCGTGCAGATGTCAACGAATTCCGGCCTTTTCCGGGAGGCGCTGCAGTTTCTTCCCGGCGGGAATACCCGATCGACGCTCTTCGTCCCGCCTAGTGCGCCGTACGCAGCATATGGTGACGGCGCACGCATAACCGACGTAGACGGGCACAAGGTCATCGATTGCAACAACAACTACACATCTCTGATCCACGGCCATAAGTTTCGGCCTGTGCTCGATAAGGTCCACGAGATAGTTGAACACGGCACGTCCTTCGGATTGCCGACCGAATCCGAAATCCGGCTCGCGGAAGAGCTCAGTAAGAGACTGCCGGCAGCCGAGCAGTGGCGCTTTGTCAATTCAGGGACAGAGGCGGTGATGCACGCAATGCGGATCGCTAGGGCCCATACGAACAGAGATGTGATTGTGCGTTTCGTCGGAAGTTATCACGGAACCTCGGACGCGGTTGTCGACTTGAACATGCCGGGAATACCACGGAGCGTGGCTGATTCAGTAGTCACTATGCCTATCGGAGACGCATGGCAGTTCAAGGCATTTATGCGGGAACGGGGTCGGGATGTGGCAGCAGTTCTCATTGACTTGATGCCGAACCGTGCCGGACTTCAACCTGCCAACGATTCATTCGTGTCATTAGTCCGCGAAGAAACCAAACTGCACGATGCCCTGCTCATTATTGATGAGGTCATCACCTTCAGGTCAAGTTTTGGAGGTTTGCAGGGTGTTTACGAGGTCGAACCTGACCTTACAACCCTTGGCAAAGTCATCGGAGGCGGGTTTCCCGTCGGAGCGGTTGGCGGGAAACCCGCCGTCATGGACGTTACCAATCCAGCATTGCCCGGCACCATTGCATGGGGTGGCACCTTCAGCGCCAATCCTGTAACCATGAATGCCGGATTAGTTGCCCTGGACTACTTCCAGCAGCATGACATTACCAAGCTCAACGCGAAAGGCGACGCGCTCCGCGAGGCATTCCTGCAGGCGGGGATTCAGTGCAACGGATTCGGATCGCTCATAAGGATCTTTCCAGCCGACATGACTACTACGTGGTGGAAGGCTTACCGGGAAGGGGTGCTTCTGGGTACGTCTGGACTGATTGCGCTGTCGACAGCTATGGATGAGGGCGTCATTGAAGAGATCCTTCAGTGCGTCATCAGAATCAGCCAGCAGTAGTCGAACCTGGGAGACCCGGGTGTCGGAAACTGGTTGTAGGCACCAGGCACCAGGCACCAGGCACCAGGCAGCCGCCGTAGCCCCGAGGTAAAGCTAATCTGAAAGGCGCGGAACCTGCGTTCCGTGCCTTTCAGATCACGGGAATCCATACTCCTGCCCGGGGGGAGAGGAGGGTGCTACGGTTCGCCGGGCAGTTCGGCCCCAAGAATGATGCGGGACACTTGCACCGCTTTGTCGGCCATGATGCCGAGTTCCGCGTCGTTATAGTTGCCAGGAGCCCATCGCGTAGCACCCTCCAGCAGGGTCACCACAATCCGGACCTTTTCTTCGGGATGTGGGTGGCCCATGTCCCGGGCGGCGGCGGCGTACATGTTTTCGTGGAGTGCAACCCAGTCATCCACTTGGGCCCGCAGGTCTGCGGGAAGGATCGAGGCCATCCTGTCGGTTGCCACGAGCAGGTCCCACAGATTGCTTTCGGGAAGCCTGACCTGTCTGGTGAAATGCAGCCTCACCATGGCGTCCCAGAAGTCATCTGCTGATTCAGCGTGATCAACGGCCTCGAGAAGAGCCGTGCCGAAACGGTGAAAGTGCCAGCGCAGTGATTCCGCGACGATTTCGTCCCTGCCGTTGGGGAAATGCGAGTAGAGGCTCGGCGGTTTGATGTTGACGGCGTTGGCGATGGTCCGCATGGAGACTGAACTGAACCCGTTGGCGATGGCTAGTTGCAGAAAGGCCTCGAGTATGTGGCGTCTTGAAGCCCCCTGGCCGGCCCAATCCCATTCTTCCAAGCGGTGGGCGAAGGTGTCGCGGGCGGCCTTGTAGGAGGAACTGCTCATGCTTTGACCCTAACAGTCGTGGGGGTTGACCCTTCGGAAGCGGTCCATCGCCGTGGCACATTAAACATGGTCCAACTTTACGCAAACTCTTGGCTAACGACCATTAGTTAGCTACCCTGAAAGAGGCAAGACCAGCACGGCTGGTTTCGCCGCTATCAGCGCCTTAACAGAGAGGAACGGATCATGTTGGTCGAAGATTCGAACCGGGGGGCCAAAGGAAGCAACATGACCTTTGGCAGTGGGCTTTCTGGCATGGTCGCCGCCTACATCAGCGCCCGCGCGCTGGAAGACGATGCGGCTCACAACGACAACTGGCAAGCGCAGCAAGCCTTCCACCCCAAGGGTCAGGGCCGGGGACGGACGTGGCTTGGCTCCCGCCGCCGCGGTGGTACCGCCGTCGTTTCTTAAATACCTGGCTCCAGCAGAAAGAACCAACTGACATGTCCTCTGCCGAAGTACTTTCCCCTTGGGTGCCGCGCGAGCCGCTGCTGCAAATCAACCGGCTACGCGAACTCTTCCTCATGCAGCCCCATGCCGACCTCAGCGGAATCCGACCCATCGTGGCTCGCTCCTGGTACAGGAGCAGGGCTGCAGGCGTTGATGCTGTGGCAGACCGAGGCTTCTTTGACGAGGGTCGCGTGGATGAACACACCATCCAGGCAGCGGGCCCACACCTGCAGAAACTGGACGAGGTCGCCGCAGACCTTGGCGGGTACGTCAACCTGACAGCGCCCAATGGCGTCCTGGTCAAAGCGGACTACCTGCGGGATGACGGCTTCCCCGCCGGATACTCGCTCCTTGAGGAGAGCTGCGGAAGCAACGGTGAAGGTCTCGCGCTTGAAGAAGGACGGGGGGTGTGGCTCGCACCGGAGGAGCACTTCCGTGAGGACATGCGCGGAAACTGGTGTTTTGCTTCCCTCGTCCGCGACCCTTTCCACAACAGGGTTCGGGCCGTCATCGGACTGACTCTACCCGGCAACCGGGTCACTTCCTTGGAGCCATCGTCCACTTTGCTGATGCTGGAAGGGGTAGCCTCCCGGATCGAGCGTGACATTGAGGTACGGACCTCATCCAGGGAACGCGCTCTGCTCAGCGAATACCTGAGGATCTCCCGACGCCGTGGCAACCGGGCAGTGATTGCCCTGGACGGCAAGAACTCCCTCCTCAACGCAACAGCAACGGCGACCTTGGAGGACGGCGACGTCTCCGTCATCTCCGGGTATGCGAAAGCGGTCATGTCCTCCGGCCGCGAACTCAACTGTGAGGTCTCGCTCCAGGGGCCTGGGATCTCCACCCTGGAAGTTTCGCCCGTGACCTTATCTGCAGCCAACGTAGGGGCAATCGTGGTGGTCCGCCCACACTCACCCACGAAGGAACGTCCAACCCAACCCCATAGCGACGAGGTAAAGCCGCAGGCTGCCTTGCCGGATGCAGCGGACAGAATCGTGAAGCATCTTGACGGGACGAGCATGGGCTTCAAGCGGACCTTGAGCCTTGCCCGGAAGGCTGTGGAGCAGGAGCGTTCTGTTGTCATCATTGGTGAGTTGGGTAGCGGTAAACGCCGGCTTGCGGGCGCAATTGCCGACACTCGTGGGCAGCACGTAGTGGTCGATGCCAGGGGTGGCTCTCTACGGAATAACCAACTCCGGGATGTGATCCATCGGGTATCCACCGAACTGCCATCAACATTGATCGTCGAACATGCCGACGAACTTTCACAGAACGAGGCAGCAGAGCTCGCCCGGAACCTTAGGGGCAATGCCACCACCAAGCTTGCTTTCACCATCACACATCCAACCGATGCCACCTTGATACTCTCGGAGGCGTTCAACGTCTTGGAGATTTCGGTTGAGCCGCTACGCAACAGACGTGAGGACATTCCGCAGCTTGCGGTAGCTATTGCTGAAGAGATGGGAGACCGGAGGTTATCCCGACGGCTTCTTACAACGCTGACGCATGCTGACTGGCCGCGAAACATCGACCAGCTCCGAGCCGTAGTGTCCAACGCCGTTGAACGCGCCAGTGGAGCAGAAGTAACCGTAGACGACCTCCCGCAGGGGTTTCATCGGGTTCTGACCAAGGGGCGGCTGTCCCGTCTGGAGGACGCCGAACTCAGCGAGCTGCGAACTGCACTGCAGGAGGCATCGGGTAACAGGAGCCTCGCGGCAGAGACCTTGCAGATTGGACGCTCCACCCTCTACCGCCGGATGGACTACTTCCGCAGTAGAGGCTTCGACCTCTAACCCCGAAACCGTGTAGTGAAGCAGCCGGCCGCCGCTAGTGGCCGGCTGCTTTTGGGCTGTGCCCACCCTGACGGCAACTGGTGGGACACTGTCCCACCTCAGTGTCTCGAATTGGCACGGATGAACCTTCACATATCGCGTTGTACTTGAAATCACCCGGACACCGGCACCCTTCCAACGGGTGCTCGGCAGATGAAAAGGGTACTCAACGAACAGGACGACGACTATGACCCGCGATGCCCAGGGAACCATTCTTGTGGCCCCCCATCACTTTCCGAACCTTGACCGCGAGCACGCACTCGCAAAGGAGTTCGGTTACACACTCAACCCGGCGGCCGACGTCGAAGCCTTCCGTCAAGGCCTTCCCGAAGCCGACATCGTCATGATCACCCCCTACGCGAAACTCACAGCCGCGGACTTCCCGGTGATGTCCAAATGCAAGGCTGTCATCAGGTATGGCATTGGCTACGACAACATCGATGTTGACGCAGCCACTGCAGCGGACATTCCCGTGTCCATTGTCCCGGGCACCGCTTCGGAGGAAGTGGCCTCGCACGCGTTCGCGATGGGGTTGGCATTGGCCCGCCGTCTGCCGGCAGGCAACGCCTCGATCCAGAACCTCGGTTGGGCCGGGACCATCGGCTACGACACCCCGGTTCTGTCCGAACTCGAGGTCGGGGTCCTGGGGATGGGCCGCATTGGTCAACACGTTGCCCGCATGTATCAAGCCGTCGGGGCACGGGTCCGGGCCTACGACCCGTTCGTGACTGAGAGCTTTGTGGAGCTGACCTCCTTGGACGACATCCTGGAAAACTCCGACGTCGTCTCGCTCCACCTGCCGCTGTCCGCGGATACCGCAAACCTGATCTCCAAGGACGTTCTGGCGCGCATGCGTAGGGGCGCAGTAGTGGTCAACGTATCCCGCGGCGGTCTCATTGAGGAATCAGCCCTTGCCGAGGCACTCACCTCGGGCCACATTGCAGGTGCTGGCATCGACACCTTTGCCGAAGAGCCGCTTGGGGCTGAGCACCCGCTCCGCACAGCACCCAACACCATCCTGACGCCCCATATTGCCTGGCGTTCCAACCGCTCCACAGGTGCACTTCAGGAGGGCGCCGTTGAACGTGTCCGCTTGGCCCTGACCGGGCAGCCGCTCATCGACCTCGTGAACTGAAAAGACTGGAGAGAACCAAGTGGGAACAGAACACCAGAAAACCATCACACAAAGCCACCCTTTGGAGGATCCACATCTGCGCAGGGGGCCTCGTGGATTCCCCTTGTTGCCTGGCGGTTACGGCCGCTCGACCTATTACACGGGAGCGCCGAGCCCGTACGCCATCCGGGGCGAGGGCTACCGGGTCTGGGATGACCGTGGTCATGAACTGATCGACGCGAACAACAACTTCACCTCCTTGATTCACGGGAACGCGCACCCTGAAATAACGGAGGCAGCGACCAAAGCGCTCACCGCCGGCGCCAGCTGGGGAATCCCCAACCTCTACGAGTGGGAACTGGCAGACCTCCTGCTTTCCCGCCTGCCTGAGCTCGACCAGGTACGGTTCGCCAACTCCGGCACCGAGGCCGTGATGTCCGCAATCCGCATCGCCCGGGCGAGCACCGGACGCGAACGAGTCATCGTCACCAAGGGCGGCTACCACGGAACATCCGACGTGGCATTGGTCCCGGGTGGCCCTGCCTACCAGCGTGGAGTAACCCGTGGCGTGATCAACGATGTCACCGCGGTTCCCCTCAACGACGTCGATGTCCTGCGCCAGGAAGTTGAAGCAGCACCGGACTCCTACGCAGCCATCATTCTGGACCTGTTGCCCAACAGAGCCGGCCTCCTCCGGATCTCCGAGGAGTTCGTGCACACCGCCAGGGACCTCGCGACCCGGTACGGGATCGTCCTGATCATCGACGAGGTCATCAGCCTGCGCCTGGGATTCAACGGCTTCAGCGGTGAATATGGTGTTTCCCCTGACTTGCTCACCACGGGCAAATTGATCGGTGGCGGCTTCCCTGTTGGCGCTGTTGCCGGCAAGGCTGAGCTGATGGCCGAGGTGGATCCGACCCGTCCCGGTAGCTTGCCCCATGGTGGAACTTTCTCCGGCAACCCGGTCAGTATGGCCGCGGGGTCGGTCGCCTTGCGCCTCTTCACTCAAGAGGAAGTAAAAAGGCTGAATCACCTGGGCGACACGACCCGGGACACAGTGAACGCGAAGATCGCCGACGCCGGCTGGGAAGTGCGCGGCCGCGGCTCTCTGCTGCGCGCGGTTCCGGCGGGTGCGGAAAAAGTTGACGAGCAGACTCAGCACGAGCTGTGGTGGGCATCTTACGAGCGCGGCTTGCTCGGTTCACCAGCAAACCTGCTGTCCTTGTCCACCCCTATGGACGAAAAGGTTGCGGGAGACATCGCTGACCGCTTGGCCGACGCCGTGCTGGCCGTGGCAAACCAGAACCCGGCAACGGAAGGCGCGAAGTAACCATGAAGATTGTTTCCTACCACCACGAATCGGGCGTCCGCGGGGGAGTCCTCATCGACGATGCCGTCTATGACCTGGAGCTGCTCCTTCAAGGCTCCACAGAAGCCATCCACGGAGCCACGACTTCCGTCCGTGAGTTCCTGTCACTCTACGGTGACCGGATCCCTGCCATTTCCTCCGGCATTACAGCACTTGCCTCCGAGGACCCCGTGGCCCGCGTCGGCGCATTGAACGAGGTCCGGTTGACCACACCCATCACCGATCCGGCCAAGGTTCTGTGCATTGGACTCAATTACAAAGACCACGTTGCCGAAACCGGGCGTGCTTTCCCCGAATATCCGGACGTCTTCGCCAAATTCGCCTCCACCATGATTGGCCCCGAGGACGAGATCGGCGGCGCCCAGATCAGCAATAACCTCGATTTCGAAGGAGAAGTTGCCGTCATCATAGGACGGCGGGCGGCTGAGGTCTCCGAGGACGAAGCCTTGGATTATGTCGCAGCCCTTGCGCCTCTCAACGATGTCACGGCACGCGATCTCCAGTACCGCGGGACCCAGTGGCTGGCTGGTAAGGCCGTGGACGGTTCAACCCCGTGGGGTCCCGCCATTGTCACGCTGGATGAAGTGGGAGACCCGCAAAAGCTGGACATCGCGACACGGGTCAATGGCATCGAAGTGCAGCGCTCGAATACCGAGCATCAGATCTTCTCCATAGCCCGCATCGTCTCCTACCTTTCGAGTTTCCTCACTCTCGAACCAGGAGACGTGATCGCCACAGGCACACCACAAGGCATTGGTGCCAAGCGGAATCCTCCAGTCTGGCTTGAACCGGGCGACACGGTGGAAATCGAGATCGACAAGGTGGGCCTGCTGCGTAACCGCGTCGGCAAGCCCCAGCTTTAACCCCTCCAACTCTAAGAAAGTTAGATGACCATGAGTGAAGTACAGACACAACCAGGTGAAGCGAGGTACCGCATCGCCGTCGATACCGGTGGCACGTTTACGGACGTGGTGGTCGGCTCGAACACAGGCGACATGGCGGTCGGCAAGGCCCTAACCACCTATGACCGCGTTTTCACTGGCTTTGAAGCCTCAGTCCGCAGGGCTGCCGAGTCGGTTGGCTGGAGCGGCGATGACGTCCTGCGCAATGCAGACGTGATTGTTTACGGCACAACGCACGCAACCAACGCAGTTCTCACCGGCAAGGTGGCCAAGACTGCTCTCTTGACCACTGACGGATTCGCCGACACCCTCCTGCTTCGCGAAGGCGGACGCCGGGATGCTTTTGACTCCAAAGCTGCCTACCCTCCGCCGTACATCCCGCGTCACTTGACCTTCGAAATCACGGAGCGGATTTCCGCCGAGGGTGATGTCCTGGTGCCGCTGGATGAAGCGAAAGTGCGCGAGGTGCTCGGCTCCTTCAAAGAACAGGGAATCGAGGCAGTGGCCGTTTCTTTCCTGTGGTCGATCATCAACGACGCCCACGAGAAGCGCGTGGCGGAACTCATCCAAGAGATCCTTCCCGATGTGCCGTACACGTTGTCCAACGAGGCCAACCCAACAATTCGCGAATACCGCCGTTCCTCGGCCGCGTCGATTGATGCCTCGCTGAAACCGCTGATGGCGGACCACCTTGGCAAATTGCGCTCCGACCTCCAGGAGTACGGGTTTGGCGGTGACCTCTTGGTAGTGACCTCTGAAGGCGCCGTGCTCGACGTCGTAGATGTTCTGGACCGCCCGGTACTGTTGCTGAACTCCGGCCCCTCCATGGCACCACTGGTTGGTGCGGCCGCTGCTCCCGAGCGCGACACTGTGGTGGTCTGCGATATGGGCGGCACCACATTCGACGTGTCCCTGGTTGAACAGGGCGTCGTTCGCCACACTAGGGAAGCCTGGCTGGGAGAGCCCTTTGTGGGCCACCTGACAGGTCTGTCTTCGGTGGCTGTTTCCAGCATTGGCGCCGGCGGTGGCAGCATCGCCTGGATCGACGGCGGCGGTCTGCTTCGGGTGGGTCCGCAAAGTGCCCGGAGTACTCCCGGACCGGCCGCGTATGGTCGCGGTGGCGAGGAACCCACCGTCACGGACGCTTGCGTAGCTTTGGGTTACCTCGACGCTGACGGATTTGAAGGCGGATTCACGCTGAACCGTGAGGCTGCCATCCGCGCCATCGATACCCGCATCGCTGGCCCCTTGAACATGGATACTTTGCAGGCTGCACAGGCCATTTTGGATGTATCCGCCAACCACATGGCAACAGCAATCCGCCAAGCTTCCTTGGAACAGGGTGTTGACCCTCGAGGTGCCCTGATTGTGGCGGGCGGCGGTGCAGGTGCCATGGTGGCGGCCGCCATCGGCGTGCTCCTGGAAGCTGATACGGTCCTGATTCCCGCGACCGCGGGCGTGCTCGCTGCCTACGGCGCGCATCGCGCTCCGATTGCTACGGAATTTCTCTCGCCCTTGCACAACGACACCCGTAGCTTCGACGCTGGCTCCGCTTCGCGGGCCGTTGAGGAGCTAACGGGCAAGGCAGAGGTATTCGCCAAGAGGTTCGATGGTGTGGGCGCTGCTCCCAGCGTCACCTATTTTGTTGACGCCCGCTACCCGGGCCAGGCCTGGGACTTGCGTGTGTACTTGGACGCTGCGCCCGATACCGCCAGTGATGCAGCGGGCATCGTTGAGCGTGCCTTCCACGAAGAGCACGATCGCCGCAACGGCACGCACGATCCGGACAGCCGCGTGGAGATCATCACGTGGGGCGTCAGGGTCGAAATCCCGCGGCCTGAGCTGACCAAAGATCAAGCCGAAGTGGGCCGTGGGACTGAAGTCCACCGCACGGACTCCATTGTGTTCGGGGGCGAAAGTTTCAGCACCCAGCGATACCGCGGAGTCACCCTTGCCCCCCGGGACAAGATCGTTGGCCCTGCTGTCATCGACCAGCCCACAACCACCATCGTGGTGCCACCGGAGTGGAACGCCACGCTCGACGAACGATCCAATATCTACCTCACCCGTAAGGAGGCGTAACCATGACGCGCGAATTCGATCCCGTAAAGCTCTCGGTCCTCGCTAATGCATTCGACGGCATTGTCCGCGAGATGACCAACGGCCTGCTGCGTTCCGCCCGTTCCTCTGTCATCAACACTGCCCGCGACTTTTCGTGTGCTGTTCTGACCGCTGATAACCAGCTGCTGGCAGCAGCAGAGGGCGTCCCGGTGCACGTCTTCGGTGCCGGACCGCTCGGCGAGGACATGGTGCAGCTGCACGACGACATCCGTGAAGGTGACGCATTCCTGCACAACGATCCCTACATGGGCAACTCGCATGCTGCCGACCATGTGATCCTCGTTCCGATCTTCGTCCATGGACGTCACCTCTTCACGGCCGTCACCAAGGCCCACCAGGCCGACTGCGGCAACTCGCTGCCAACCACCTTCTTCGCCACGGCACGGGATGTGTATGAAGAAGGTGCACTGATCTTCCCGTGTGTCCGTGTTCAGCGTGACCATAAGGACATCGACGACATCATCCGTATGTGCCGGTCCCGCATCCGTGTGCCTGACCAGTGGTACGGGGACTACCTGGCATCGGTCGGTGCGTCGCGCATCGCCGAACGCCGCATTCACGAGCTCGCCGAGAAGTTTGGTGTCGAAGACCTGGTGGACTTCGTGGATGCCTGGTTCGACTACTCGGAACGCCTCACCGCGACTGCGATCGAAACGCTGCCCGAGTACGTCCTCCATGGCTCCTCGGTCCACGATCCCTTCCCCGGAACCAGCGCGGACGGCGTGCACCTGCAGGCAACCGTTGAAGTGAAGCCCAAACAGGGCAAGATCGTCATTGACCTGCGTGACAACCCGGACAATCTCCCCAATGGCCTGAACCTCACAAAGGCCACGGCTACGGGTGCTGCCTTGGCCGGCATCCTCTCCGGCATCCCGGAGAACCTTCCGAGCAACGCGGGCACCTTCCGTCGAGTGGAAGTTCTGCTCCGGGACGGCTGCGCCGTCGGAGTTCCCAAACACCCGTACTCCTGCTCATCGGGCACCACCAACCTCGCCGACCGGGTTGTCAACATCGTTCAAGCCGCGTTCTCCCAAATAGAGGACGGCTACGGCACGGCCGAGGGAGCGGCGGGACAGGCACCGGCAAAATCTGTCATCTCCGGTATAGACGAACGTAACGGCAACGCCTATGTCAACCAGATCCTTGTTGGCGGCGTCGGTGGACCAGCTACACCCTACGTTGACGGCTGGCCTACGTATCAGCGACCCGTCTGCGGCGCACTGCTTTACCACGACAGCGTCGAGGTAGATGAGCAGCGCTACCCCATCTTGGTTCACGAACGCACCCTGGTTGCTGATACCGGGGGAGCAGGAAGGCAACGAGGTGGCCTCGCGACCCGTGTGACCATGGAACCCCGGGGTGAAAGCGTCACGCTGACGTACGGAATCGAGGGCAAGATCAACCCGCCGAAGGGGGTCCGCGGCGGCCACGATGGTACCAAGCCGTCAACCTGGGTTGAGGATCTCACTACCGGTGAACGTCGCGAGATCCCCGTGGTGGGTCGCTACGATCTCCAGTCCGGCGAAAAGGTCGTATCCATCACCCCGGGAGGCGGTGGATACGGTGACCCGCTGGAACGTGACGTACTCGCAGTCCTGGACGACTACCGCGAATCACGGATTTCCCTGGAAGCAGCAGCAGCACAATACGGAGTCATTATTACCGACGGCGGCATTGACGAAGCAGCAACGGCCAAGACGCGCGAATCGCGCCTGGCCAGCTAGAAGTACCAGCCATAGCAACTGATTCCGGGGCGGGGTATAGTCCTCGCCCCGGAAGGTTTCACCAACTACTGACGGAGAATCACATGGAACCCATTCGAGTCGGCATTATCGGCGTCGGAAACGTTCTCAACCAATACCTGGACAAGATCGGTGTCCACCCGGACGTGAACGTCGTGGCACTCGCCGACGTGAACCCGGACGCTGTAAAAGCCCGGGCAGCGGAGTATTCGGTTGCCAAGGCGCTCTCACCGGATGAGCTTCTGGCCGATGACGAGGTTGAGCTGGTCCTGAACCTCACTCCACCCAAGCTCCACGCACCTGTGACACTCCAAGCGATCGCTGCCGGCAAGCACGTCCTCTCGGAAAAGCCGTTCGCTACTTCCCTCGAGGAAGCACAGCAGATTCTGGATGCCGCTCGGGAGGCAGGCGTCAAAGTGGGGTCCGCCCCCACCACCTTCCTTGGCTCCGGCATGCAGACGAGCCGCAAGCTCATCGATGACGGTTGGATCGGAGAGCCTGTAGCCGCTTTCGCATCCTTCGCATGCCGCGGCTACGAGCACTGGCACCCCAACGTTGACCCCTTCTACAGCCCCGGCGCCGGCCCCATGCTGGACATTGGGCCGTACTTGATCACCAACCTGGTGAACTTCTTCGGTCCCGTGAAACGCGTTTCTGCCACAACACCGCGTTCATCTGAGACCCGGCCGCGTCCGGGCAAAGACGGCGAAGTCATCCACATCAAGACTCCGACACACGTCACCGGCACTCTCGACTTCGAGTCCGGTGCGACCGCCACCGTCATGGTGAGTTGGGACATTTGGAATCACAATCTGCCGCATTTGGAGGTCTACGGAACAGGGGGCTCCTTGGCTGCACCGAACCCGGACCACTTTTCCGGCGCTCCCGTGCTGCGACGCGGTGAACCCGGTGACCTGGCCCTGGACATGACTCCTCCGGGTGGAGGCGACTGGCGCGAAACGCCCATCACACATCGGGACGACGCCTACCGGGGCATTGGCTTGGCTGAATTCGGCTATGCCATCCGCAAGGGCTTGGAACCTCGCACAGGAGGGGACTTCGCTTACCACGTACTCGAAGTCCTGCTCGCCTTCGAGGCCTCCTCGGAGCAGGGCCGCCACATCGAGATCGAAAGCACCTGCCAGCGGCCACGTCCACTGCCTTCTGTGGGGCCGCAGGAGCCCTACCGCTTCGACTAAAAAGTCACCAAGAAACAGCAGCCCCCCCCGGGGGGCCCCAGCCACCCCCCGGGGGGGGGGTTTTGTTTTTGTTTTAAAATATTGAGTAAAAAAAAAGAAGCGGCGCGCCCCGCCCCCGGGATTGGTGAAAGA